>JAOUIC010000051.1 GCA_029884275.1 Gemmatimonadota bacterium
CATCACCCGGCCACCGCGCTCCGTTCCTTGTCAAACGACGGCGGACGGTCGCGGAAGTAGAACTTCATGTTCTCGCCCAGATCGGCATAATCCGACAGCAGGAACCCGGTGATGTTGACCAGCACGGCTTTCGACGCGGTGTCTTCGCTCTCGATCTTGAAGCTGGCGACCACCGAGTTGCCGGTGTTGCCGTCGAGCGACGCCCGCATCGGCGAGCCGGCTTCCGCCGTGAACCGGGGGTTCATCTGGTAGAGCCAGACCTGGTCGCCGACCCGGCGGAACCGGATCAGCTCGGTATCGCTGAGCGGCAGCCCCTGATGGAGATCCAGGTCCCCTGCCCCACGGCTGAAGTGGACGACCAGGCCGAAGTCGTGGTCGAGCTGGTCAGGCTTGATCTCCAGCAGCAGCGAGCGGTCGCGGTGCTGGTGCATGCGCAGCAGCCCCTCGACCGGTTTGGTGTCCTTGAGCGCCTCGCCCCAGGGCTTGAAGGGGCCCTTCTTGTCTTCGCTCTTGGCCGCGCCAGCCGCCGCGGGCTTCTCCGGCGCCGGCGCCGGGGCGGTATGGACCTGGACGCAGGACACCTGCAGCACGAGACCACAGGCCAGTGCGGTCAGAGGAGTGAAGCGCATGGAAACGGATCCGGGGAAGAAGTGAGGGTCTCTGCTCAGGGATAGAAACGCACTGTCTGCTCGGCGCGTCCAACCAGCGACGGGGCCGGGGTGAACCGTGAGCCGTGGCGGCGCTCGAGGTCGCGCAGCACCTCGACCACCTTCGCGGCGCCGAGGTCGTCGATGTACCTGAGCGGCCCGCCACGGAACGGCGGATAGCCGATGCCGAAGATGGCGCCGACATCGCCGTCGCGCGGCGAGCGGACCACGCCTTCGTCGGCGGCCATGGCGGCCTCGTTCAGCATGCTGTACACCAGTCGCTGCTCGATGATGGTCGTGTCGGCGGGCGCCAGGGGCCGGACGCCGAGCAGGTCGTACACGGTTTCGTCGGGGCCGGCCTTCTTCCCCTTGGGGTAGAGGTAGAACCCGCGCCCGTTCTTCCGGCCGAACCGCTTGTCCTCCAGCATCCGCCCGATGAGCGGCGACGGCTTGAGGCGGTCGCCGAAGGCGGCGTGCATCACCCCCGCCGCCTTGGCCCCCACGTCGAGTCCAACCTCGTCCAGCAGCGTGACCGGACCAACCGGGAAACCGAACCGGGTCATCACCCGGTCCAGCACCTCCATCGGCACGCCCTCAGCGAGCGCGTAGCCGGCCTCGTTGAGGTACGGCATCAGGATCCGGTTGACCCAGAAGCCGGGGTGGTCGCGGACCACGATCACCGTCTTGCCCATGCGCCGCCCGAAGTGCACGGCCGTGGCGATCGTCTCGGGCGAGGTCTTACCGGTCGGGATGATCTCCAGCAGCGGCATCCGGTCCACCGGGGAGAAGAAGTGCATCCCCAGCACCCGGTCGGGCCGCGAGGCCTGAGCCGCGATCTCGGCAATAGGGATGGTGGACGTGTTGGTGGCGAAGATGGTTTCCGGGCGGGTCACCGCTTCTGTCTCGGCCAGAACCGCACGTTTCACTTCGAGATCCTCGAACACCGCCTCGATGACGAGGTCGGCCCGCGCGAAACTCGCGCTGTCGGTCCCGCCGGACAACAGTGCCGCGAGCCGCTCGAACTCGAAGCGCGTGATCCGCCGGCGCTTGAGGCGCCCGGAGAGGATGTCGGTCGCCGCCTTGAGTCCCTTGCCGATGCGGGAGAGTTCGGTGTCCTTGAGCCGGACATCCACGCCGGCGCTGCTCACCGCGGTGCCGGCGATTCCGGCGCCCATGAAGCCGGACCCGATCACGCCGAGCCGCTCGATGGCGCGCGGCTTGGCCGTGACGCCAGGCGGCAGGCCGTCGTCCTTCTTGAGTGCGGTGGTGGCGAAGAAGATCCCGATCAGCTTGCGGGAGACATCGGTGGCGGCAAGCTCGCCGAAGAGCCGGTGCTCGACCGCGTATCCCGCCGGGCCGCCCTGCTCGAGCCCCGCGCGCACCGCCTCGAGCGCGGCGAGGGGCGCCGGATAGTGGCCGCCGGTCTTCGCGAGTGTGTCCTTCCGCGCCTTCCAGTAGACGAACCGCCGTCCCGGCCTGGTCCGGTCGAAGATCGCGCCCATGAGGCCGGTCTTGGGCGGGCGAGCGGGGAGGGGGCGGAGCTGGAGCTCCGCCCCTACAAGCCCTGCGAGCCGATCGGCCGCCTTGAGCGCGGTGTCGAGGAGGATGCTCTTCGGCACCAGCTCGTCCACCATCCCCAGCCGGAACGCCTTCGAGCCGGACTCAGTCTTGCCCGGCATGATGATGCCGAGTGCCGCCGACAGTCCGATCAGCAGGGGCAGGCGCTGGCAGCCGCCCGCGCCCGGCAGCAGGCCAAGCTGGACCTCGGGCAGTCCCAGTTGGGTCTTGGGATGGTCGGTGGCAATGCGCCAGTCACAGGCAAGGGCCAGCTCGAACCCACCGCCGAGGCAGGCGCCGTGGATGGCGCACACGACTGGCTTGGGAAAGTCGTCCAGCCGCTGGAGCATCTCCTGGCCCTCGCGCGAGAGCCGGGTGAACTCCTCCTGGGTGGACAGCCGGGTGAACTCCTCGATGTCGGCGCCGGCGATGAAGGTGTCGGGCTTGCCGGAGATGATCACGAGAGCGCGGACCATCGCGTCGCCCCGGAGCTCCGCCAGCGCGGTCTCGAAGTCGGCCTTCACCGCCGCATTGAGCTTGTTGACCGGCTCGCCCGGCAGGTCGAGCGTCAGCACCGCGGTACCGCCGTGCCGGCTGATGGTCAGCGCTGTCATACGCGCTCCAGGATCATGGCGAAGCCCATCCCGCCCTGGGCACAGATCGAGATCAGTCCGAACTGCACATCCCGGCGGCTCATCTCGTTGGCCAGCGTGGTGACCAGCCGGGCGCCGGTGGCGCCAAACGGATGCCCGATGGCGATGGAGCCGCCGTGGACGTTGGTGATCTCCCAGTCGACCTCGCCGACCGGGGCGCTCCGGCCCAGCTTTGCGGCCCACTCCTTCGAGGCCCAGGCCTGGGCATTGGAAAGCACCTGCGAGGCGAAGGCCTCGTGGATCTCCACCAGTCCGATGTCCTTCCAGGCGAGGCCGGCCCGGTCCAGCGCCTTGGGGACGGCGTAGGCCGGCCCCATCAGCAGCTGCCAGCCGGGATCGACCGCCGCGACGGCATAGCTCCGCACCACGGCGAGCGGCCGATACCCGAGCGAGCGCGCCTTCTGCTCCTCCATCATCAGCACCACCGCCGCGCCATCGGTCAGTGACGACGCGTTTCCGGCGGTGACGCTGCCGTAGCGCTTGTCGAACACCGGCCTGAGCTTGGCCAGCGCCTCGAGCGAGGTGTCGCCCCGGATGATGTTGTCGGTGGTGGCGACCTGGTCCATGCCCCGTCCCCCGAACCACGGCGCGATCTCTTCCTGCAGCCTGCCGCTGGCGGTGGCAGCGGCGGCCCGGTGATGACTCATCATGGCCAGGCGGTCCTGCGCCTCGCGCGTGATGCCGTTCTCCTTGGCCATCTTCTCGGCCGACTGGCCCATCGACTCACCGGTGGACGGCTCGGCGATCGCCGGTGAGACCGGGATGAAGTCCCTGGGTCGCACGCGTGCGAAGGTGGCCAGGCGCTGGCCCAGCGTCTTGGCCTTGCTGGCGTCCACCAGGATCTGGCTGAAGCGCCGGCTGTGGAGGATCGGGATGTCGGAGAGCGACTCCACCCCGCCGGCGAGCACCACGTCGGCATGGCCGAGGGTGATCTGGTCCGCGGCATAGCTGATGGCCTGGCCGGCGGAGGCGCAGGCGCGGTTCACGCTGAACGCCGGGACCGTCCGCGGCAGCTGGGGGAGGAGGCTCACTTCGCGCGCCACGTTGGGGGCCAGCACGGAGGGGACCACCTGGCCGAAGGCGACCTCGCTCACTTCACGGCCATCGAGGGCGGTGCGCTCGAGCAGCTCCTGGGTGACGCGGCGGGCCAGCTGCACCGCGGTCACGTCGCGGAAGATGGTGCCGCTGCGCGCGAAGGGTGTTCTGAGACCAGTGACGACGGCGGGGCGACGCGGGGGAGTCATGAGAGGTGTATCCTATTACCATGCGGACGGCGCGAAACTGGACCGCCCGCGGACAATCGGTCAGCCGCTCGGACGACGCGCGGCGATCGAGGCGATCGCCCGGGTCTTGTTGCCCTCGACCGGCTCGAAGACCTCGCGGCCGTGGAGGAACTCGAACGGGACGAGCAGCCGGGCAATCTCGCCGGGTACCAGCAGGTGCTCGGCGCTGGTGGGGCCCCATCCGAGGGCCTGTTGCCACTCGAGGTAGGTCTCCATCAGGAGCACCCCGCCCGGCCGCACCAGGGTCTTGACGTCCTCCATGCGGGCCCGGTCAAGATAGTCGAACAGCATGACGACATCAAAAGTCCCTAAATCAGGCCACTCGCCGGTGAGGTCGACCGAGCGGAAGTCAACCGTGACGCTGAGCCGTTCCGCGGCCTCGCGCGCCGTCTCCAGTTTCGCCTCGTCAATGTCCACCCCGACGACGACGGCGCCCCGCTGGGCCGCGCGCAGGGCGTGCCGCCCATCGCCGCAGGCCAGGTCGAGCACCCGGATGCCAGAACGAAAGAGGTAGCCGTGCCAGGTCAGCCAGGTACTGGGCCGCTGGAGATAGAGGACGGGCGCGGGGGTACCGCGCGGGATCTCTGGCATCGCGCCTCACTTCACGAGTTGACGGATACCCCCGCCGACCTCCTGGTCATCGGCGGCGGCATCACGGGGTGCGGCATCGCGCGGGAGGCCGCCATGCGCGGCCTCCGGGTCGTGCTGGTCGAGCAGGGCGATCTCGGCGCCGGGACCAGTTCGCGGTCCAGCCGGCTGATCCATGGCGGGCTCAGGTACCTCGAGCATGGCCAGCTCGGGCTGGTGTTCGAGGCGCTGCGCGAACGGCGGATCCTGCTCCGCATCGCACCGCACCTGGTCCGGCCCATGCCCTTCACCTTTCCGGTTCACCGCCGGGACCGGGTGCCACTGTGGAAGCTCTGGGCCGGTGTCTGGCTCTACGACCTGCTCGCAGCCTTCCGGAATGTGCGGTGGCACCGGGTACTCGGCAAGCGCGGCCTGCTCCAGCGTGAGCCGGGGGTCCGGGAACGGGGTCTGGTGGGCGGGGTCCGCTACTGGGATGCGCAGTGCGACGACGCCCGTCTGGTCGTAGCCACCGCGCGGTCCGCCCAGCAGCACGGCGCCCTGATCGCCAACTACATGGCGGTGGAGGCACTGGTCCGCGCCGATGGCAAGGTGCGCGGTGCCCGGGTCCGCGACGTCCTGACCGGCGGGGAGGCGGCGATCCACGCCTCGGTCGTGGTGAACGCCACGGGGCCGTGGGCCGACCGGATCCGCCGAATGGAGGACCCGTCCGCGACACCCCTGCTCCGGGTGACCCGCGGCTCCCATGTCCTGGTGCCCCGGAGCCGGATCGGGCACGAGGACGCCATCACCCTCACCAGCGCGGTCGACGGGCGGGTGATGTTCGTGCTGCCCTGGGGCGATTTCTCATACATCGGGACCACCGACACCGACTGCGAGGACGACCCGGGCGAAGTGCGCGCCACTCCCGACGACGTGGTGTACCTGCTCCGCTCGGCCAACGCGGCCTTTCCCAATGCCCACCTCGACGAATCCGACGTGCGGTCGGTCTGGGCAGCGCTCAGGCCACTGATCCAGCCGCATGAAGCATTGGGGCCGTCCGAAGTCTCGCGCGAACACGTGATTCTCGCCGGTCCCGGCGGGATGCTCACCATCGCCGGCGGCAAGCTCACCACCTACCGCGTGATGGCCACCGACATGGTCGACCGGGTGACCGGTCTGCTCCGCGACCTCGACGGCCGGCCGCGACCGGGCCGGGCCGCGACCGATACCGAGGCGCTGCCCGGCGGGGAAGTCACGGAGTTGGGGTCGATGGCGCAGACCGGGCTGGACCTGGGTCTGCCGCTCGCGACGGTGAATCACATCCTCCGGACTTTCGGGACCGAGGGCGCGGCGGTGTTCAACCTGATCCGCGAGCGGCGGGAGCTGGGCCGGACGCTGGTGCCGGATCACCCCGCCACCGAGGCGGAGGTGCTCCAGCTCGCGCGGCGGGAGCTGGCCCAGCGGGTGGACGACGTGCTGGCCCGCCGGCTTCGGCTGGCCTACGAGGCGGTGGACCACGGCTGCTCCGCGGCGCGGCGCACCGCGGAGCTGATGGGAGAGGCGCTGGGCTGGGACGAGGGGCGCGTGGCCGCCGAAGCAGCCCGGTACGAGAGCGCAATCAGCGATCTGCTCCCGGACCGGGCCTGAGCGCCACTCACTGGACGACGATCGTACCCGTCATCTGGCTACCGTGAATCGAGCAGTCGTACTGGTAGGTTCCCGCCGCCGTGAAGGCATGACTGTAGGTCGCGCCGACGGTCGAGAGGCTCCCGCTGTTGGGAAAGGACGGGTTGCCCAGCGAGCGCACCGTGTGGCCTCCTGTGGTGTTGGTCCAGCGGACCGTCTGGCCCACCTGGACAGTGTCAACCGCGGGATTCTGTGTGTTGTTGGTGTTGCTCCTGAAGAAGATGTCGCCCAGCGTCACGTCCCGGATGGCGGCCGAGACCGTGAGCCCGTAGGTGATCGAGGCGGCCGGCACGGCAGCCGTCGTGGCGGTCAGCACCGCATTCCCGGGCGTGGCTCCCGCCGTCGCCGTCTTGCTGGCGATTCCCTGCCCGTCCGTCGCCGCTCCCGGGTCGACCAGCACCACGGGCCCGCTGGTGACCGTCCAGGTCACCGTGACTCCCGGGATCCCGTTGCCGAACGCATCGGCCACTCTCGCCCGGAGCGGCGCAGGGAACGGCGTTCCAGCGGTGGTGACCTGGTTATCGCCGTCCACCTTGGCCAGCAGGAATGGGGCGCCAGCCAGGCCGGTGGCCGAGAAGAGCTGAGGAGAGCCGGTGGCACCGACAAACTGGGCCCTGGCCGTCTGCGGGCCAGCGGCCAGGCCGAGCGTCCAGGTCGCTGTTGCCACGCCATTGGGATCGGTGATTGAGGTCGCCGGCGAGACGGAGCCATTGATGGCGGACCAGTTGATCGTCGCGTCGGGCCTCGGGGCGCCGTCACAGGTGAGCACCACCCGGAGCTTCTGCGGGAGGACGGAGGCGACGACGGCGGTCTGGCCATCACCGCTGGCGGTGGCGGTCTTGGCCAGCACCAGGTTCGGGTTGTTGTCCGTCCCGCCGTCGCCACCGCAGGCGGCAATGGTCCAGGCCGAGAACAGCGCGGCGCCGAGCGTCAGTTTGGTGCCCATCGGATCCTCCATCCCCTGACACCGCCAGCGCGCCGATCGGCCGGGGAGGTGGTGGCGCCAGGAAGGGTTGAGTGGAGCGGCTCCTCAGCTGTAGCCTAGCGGAAAGGGACGTCGCCGCAAGGCGAGGAGACACACCGGGCCGCGCCGCCTCCAAGGGAACCGGCCTGTTATCTTTCAGCGCCGCCCCGGCTTTCTCCCAGAAAGGCAGTGTGAGTGCCGTGGAACCGAACGTGTTCGAGACCGCCAACGCCGGCTTCGCTCAGATCATGTACGAGGAATACCTGCGGAATCCCGCCGCGGTGTCCCCCGAGTGGCGCCGGTTCTTCCAGGGTGGCGCAGCCGGCCTCGCGGCCGACGCCGGCGGTAACGGACAGCATCCCTCGGCGACCGTGGGGGCCCCGGGCCAGGCCGAGCCTCCCGCACCATCCGAGGCGCCTGCACCGCCGCCTCCGCCACAGCCGGTCACCGCCGCCCCGGCCCCCGCCAGCGCCGTCCCCATCACCGGGCCAGCCGCCAAGCTGGTGGCGAACATGAACGAGAGCCGCTCGATGCCGACGGCGACTTCTTTCCGGGAAGTCGCCGTGTCGACCCTCGAGGGGCGCCGGCGCGAACTGAACAACGCCCTGCGCGCCGCCGGCCGGACCGAGAAGGTCTCCTTCACCCACCTCGTCGGATACGCCATCGCCGTCGCGGGGCGGCGCCACCCGGCGCTCACCACCGTCTTCAGCGAAGTGGGAGGGGCGCCCCACCGGATGCCCGGGAGCGGCGTCCACCTCGGCATCGCGGTGGATGTCGAGCGGAAAGACGGGAGCCGCGGGCTGGTGGTGCCGGTCATCCGCGACGCAGGGTCGAAGGATTTCGCGGAGTTCCACGCCGTCTACGAATCGCTGGTGGAGAAAGCCCGCACCAGCAAGCTCATGCCCGACGCGTTCGCCGGGGCCAACATGACCCTGACCAACCCCGGGGGCCTGGGAACCTCGGCCTCTGTCCCGCGACT
>JAOUIC010000545.1 GCA_029884275.1 Gemmatimonadota bacterium
CGGTTGCGAATGCGGAGCGCTACCTGCGCACTCAGCGAAAGGTCCGTCCCGGTGGCGTGGTGCGGCTCATCACCGGTCGCGGCCGCGGGGGTGGAGGCGCGCCGGTCCGTACCCGGGTCCGGACGCTGCTCCGGGGTCTGAAGACGACGGGAGGCGTGGTACGCGACTTCGTGCTCGACGAGGGTGAAGGGGCCTTCCTGGTGCGGCTGGGCTCGTAGCCGTTCTCACGAACTCGGGGTGGCGTGGCGCCGCGCGCCCCACCCATCCAGCACCAACCCGTCCACCAGGCTGACGGAGGCGACGGTCGTCCTCCCTTCGTCCCGCCAGGTCAGCCGCAGCATTCTGCCCCGCCGGACCCACTGCATCATCGATTGGCTTCCCTGGACCCGGACGGGCACCAGGCCGAAGTGCGCGACCAGCGTGTCCCGCCACCGGTTCACCGCTTCGGTCCCCACCGGGCCTGACAGCGTCAGGATGCCGGACGCCGAATCCATCGCGGCGAGCCAGAGGTCCACCCTGCGTCCCGAGATGGAATCGACCAGCCGCCCGCGGCACTCACTGAGCGAAGTGTCGCTCCTGGCTGACCGGCACTTGAGCGCTGACCCGCCCGACGACTTCAGCCGGCGGGTGACGGCCGCGAGGGACTCGCCCGCCGTGAAGCCCAGAAACGCCAGCGGAGGGGGTGCCTGCGCCGTGGCTCGACCGCCCGGGACCGCCAGGGTGGCCGCGAGAATGAGCGGGAGAAGGAAGCGGCCCCGCTGGGGCCCGGTCGGGTGAGACCGTCCCAGAGGGGCCGGGGCAGTAAACAGCGGAGGAGAGGCGGGAATCAGGCCCGGCGGACGTTCGATGCCTGGAGCCCCTTGGGCCCCTCGACCACATCGAATTCGACCTTGTCTCCTTCGGCGAGCGAGCGGAAGCCGTCCATTACGATCGCCGTGTGGTGCACGAACACGTCCTTGCCGCCCTCCTGGGCGATGAAGCCGAACCCCTTCGCATCATTGAACCACTTCACCGTGCCCTTCGCCATTGCTGTCTACCTCGTATAGGGGAGCGCGACTGCTCCGGAGCACCCCGGACGGAATGACCGGGGCAAGACCTGGCCGATGATCCGATCGGATCGCGGAGCTGACCTCTGCTGTCAGGTGGATTCGGTGCGGACTTCGACGGCCATGGAGATAAGGTTCAGTCCGGAGCGAAACTTGTCAAGAAGCGACTCGTCGGTCGAGATTCTCCCGTCCCCTCAACTGGAAGTCCCATGATCCCGTTCCTGGTCCTCGCCGCCCTGCAGCAGCCGACACCTCCCCCGCCGCCCCAGGCGCCGGCGCCGGCCCCTTCCCCCATCGTCCGTGCCGAGGTGACCCCGCGCGAGGCGGTGGTCCTGGTGGGGGATTCAGTACAGCTGAAGGTGACGGCCTGGGACTCTGCCGGCCGGGAGTACGCCGATGTCAGCGTGGGGTGGTTCGCCTCGGCGATGAGCCAGTTCGAGGGCTCGATCAGCCGGGACGGCATGGTGCTCGGTGGCGCGGTGGGGACGATGAGTGTCACGGCAATGGTGCGCCCCAAGGCGGGAGGCCGGGCCACGCCCGCCCTCGGCCGTGTGACGATCCTGCCGCAGCCCGCGTCCCGCCTCGTCCTCGAGGCTGCTCCCTCCCGCGTCTACGTAGGGCAGTCCCTGGTCCTGCGGGCTCAGCCCTACGCCGCCAACGGGGATCTGCGGCGGGACGAAGTCGCCTGGTCCAGCGACCAGCCGAAGATCGCTTCAATCTCCGCGGCTGGCCGGCTCACCGCGCTGGCGCCCGGCAAGGCGACCATCACCGCCCGGGCCGGCCGCGCGAGTGAGGTCCTGGCCATGGCGGTGGCCGCCAATCCGGTCACGCAGGTGTCGGTGGAGCCCGCGGAGTCGCAGGTGCGGACCGGAGACGTGGTGGCGCTCCGGTTCATCGCCCGCGCGGGCGGCAAGGTGGTCAGCGACGTGCAGCCCGAGTGGAGTTTCGCGCCAGGCCATGGCCAGGTGGACCCCGATGGCAGGTTCGTCGCCGACCTGCCCGGGACGTACCGGGTGATGGCGAGCTTCGCCGGGCGGAGCGCCGAAGCCGTCGTGACGGTCGCCCCTCGCGATGTCCGCCGTCCCACGACACT
>JAOUIC010000546.1 GCA_029884275.1 Gemmatimonadota bacterium
GGGCCTTGAGCCAGGCCGTCTGGTAGCTCAGGAGCGAGTAGGCCACCGAGTGCGACTTGTTGAACCCGTAGCGGCCGAAGGTCTTGATCTGGGCGCCCAGTTCCTCGGCCAGCGACGGCTGGAGGCCCTTTTCGATCGCCCGCGCGATGAACCGGCCGACTTCCTGGTCGATGAGGTCCTGGTCCTTCTTGCCGACCGCCTTGCGCAGCACGTCCGCCTCGGCCAGCGAGTAGCCGGCCAGGACGTTGGCGATGCGCATCACCTGCTCCTGGTAGGTGATGACACCGAACGTAGGGCGGAGCACCTCCTCGAGCAGCGGGTGCTGGTAGGTGACCTTCTCCTGCCCCAGCTTCCGGCGGATGAAGACCAGGTGCATGCCGGCGTCGAGCGGACCGGGCCGGAGCAGCGCATTCGACGCGACCAGGTCATCGAAGCGGTCGCACCGCATGTTGCGCAGGGTTTCGGTCGCCAGCGGCGACTCGAACTGGAAGACGCCCGCAGTGCGCCCCGCGCGCAGCAGCCGGTAGACCTCGGGGTCCTCCAGGTCCAGGGTGTCCATGTCGAGGGCGACCCCGTGCCGGTGCCGGATCATCTCGACGGCGTCGTGTATGACGGTGAGAGTCTTGAGCCCGAGCAGGTCCATCTTCAGCATGCCGACCTTCTCGAGCGGGCCCATCTCGAACTGCGTGATGATGGCATCCTCGCCCTCGGCCTGCCCGGCGCCCTTCGTCGGGGCGGTGCACACCGGCACGTACTCGCTCAGCGGGCCCGGCGCGATCACGACCCCGGCCGCGTGGACCGAGGCGTGCCGGCTGATTCCCTCGATCCGGGAGGCCAGCGAGACACACCGCTCATAGGCGGCATTCCCCTCCACCGCCTCGCGGAACTCGCTCACCTTCTTCATGGCCTCGGGCAGGGAAAGCGCGAAGGCCGGTCCCGAGGGGATCAGCTTGGTGAGCTTGTCGGCATCGCTCGGGGGAATGCGGAGCAGTCGGGCCACGTCCTTGACCGCCGCGCGCGCCTTCATCGTCCCGAAGGTGATGATCTGGCCCACGCTCGACCGGCCATACCGCTGCCGGACGTATTCAATGACCTCGCCGCGCCGCTCGAAGCAGAAGTCCACGTCGATGTCGGGCATCGAGATCCGCTCGGGGTTCAGGAACCGCTCGAACAGCAGGTCGAAGCGGAGCGGATCGACGTTGGTGATCCCGAGGCTGTACGCCACCAGCGACCCCGCCGCCGAGCCGCGGCCCGGCCCGACCGGGATGCCCCGCTCGCGGGCCGCGGCGATGAAGTCCTGCACGATGAGGAAATAGCCGGCGTAGCCGGCGCGGTTGATCACGCCGAGCTCGTACTCGAGGCGCTCGGCGACCTGGGACGGCAGCGGGTCGCCATAGCGTGTCACGGCGCCGCGGCGCGACAGGTCCTCGAGCAGCGCCTCGTCGCTCTGGTATCCCGCGGGCCGCGGGAAACCGGGCACGAAGTACTTCTTGTCGAAGCTGAACTCGCAGCGGTCGGCGATCAGCTGGGTGTTGCTGAGCACCTCCGGGCGGCCGGGAAAGAGCCGGGCCATTTCGGCTTCCGACTTGACGTAGGATTCCTCCCCGGTGAAGCGGAACCGCTTGGGGTCGTCCAGTTCGGCCCCGGTCCCGATCGCCAGGAGCACGTCATGGGCCTCGGCATCCTCGCGCCTGAGGTAGTGGGCGTCGTTGGTCGCGACCACGCCGAGACCGAGCTCCTCGCCCAGCCGGAACATCCCTTCGGCGACCAGGGCTTCCTCCGGAATGCCGTGGCTCTGCACCTCCAGCCAGAAATTGCCCTCACCGAAGGTGCCCGCGAACCACTCCGCCGAGCGCCGCGCCTCCTCGTAGTTCCCCTGGCGGAGCCAGAGTGCCACCTCCCCCGAGAGGCAGGCGGCCAGGCAGACGATCCCCTCGCGGTACTGCGCCAGCACCTCCTTGTCGATCCGGGGGCGGCGGTAGAATCCCTCCAGATACCCGTTGGAGCTGAGACGGATGAGGTTGCGATACCCTTCGCGGCTCCTGGCCAGCAGGACCAGGTGGCTGTAGGCCGCCGGGGCGCCCTGCGGCCGCTGGATCGAGGTCCGCGGCCCGAACGCCAGGTAGG
>JAOUIC010000052.1 GCA_029884275.1 Gemmatimonadota bacterium
CGGCGGGCTCAGCCGCTCGGCTCGGGAGCCGAGGTCGAGACCTGCGGCCGGTGCCACGCGCGGAGCTCGGTGACCTGGGCTCCCTACCGCCACGGCGAACCCCTGGACCAGTCCCATCGCGTCAGCTTGCTCGACGACCCGCTCTATCAGGTGGACGGCCAGCAGCTCGACGAGGTGTACGAATACGGCTCATTCCTCCAGAGCCGGATGTACCGTGCCGGCGTCACCTGCGGCGACTGCCACGACCCCCACCGGGGCGGCAGTCGCGTCGAGGGCAACGGCGTCTGCCTCAGGTGCCACCTGCCCGCGAAGTACGACATGCCGGCGCATCACCGCCACGCTCCCGGCACCGACGCGGCGCAGTGCGCATCCTGCCACATGCCGGCCCGCACGTACATGGGCGTCGACGCCCGCCGCGATCACAGCTTCGGCATTCCGCGCCCGGATCTCTCGGTCAGCCTCGGCACCCCGAACCCCTGCGCTGACTGCCATCACGGGAAGTCGCCGACGTGGGCCGCCAGCGCGCTTGCGGAGTGGTTCGGCCCGCCCGACAGCGGCCGCGCGCAGTACGCCCGCGCCATCCAGGCCGGCCGGCAAGGCGCGCCGGGAGCAGGTGACCTCCTGCGGTTCATCGCGCAGGACACCGCCCTCACCGCCATCCGCCGAGCGTCGGCGGTGACGCTGATGACGGCCAATCCTGTCGCGGGAACCCTCGGCGCGCTGCAGACCGCGCTCGCCGATACCAGTCAGTTCGTTCGCCGCGCGGCGGTGGAGGCCATCGAAGGGGTGGCGCCTGACATGCGCCTCCGCATGGGCGTTCCGAAGCTGACCGACCCGAGCCGGGCCGTGAGGCTCGCCGCCGTTTCCGCGCTGGCGTCGGTCCCCGCCGCGCAGTGGACGCCGGAGGACCGCCGGACCTTCGATGCCACGGTCGTGGAGTACCGCGCCTCCCAGATGGTCAACGCCGACCGGGCGGAAGCGCACGCCAACCTGGGGAATCTCGCCCTCGATCTCGGACAGCTGGACGAAGCCGTGAATGGGTTCCGCTCCGCGATTCGGCTGTGGCCCAAGTTCACCGCCGCCTGGATCCAGCTGGCCGAACTCGAGTGGAACCGCGGGCGCGAGACGACGGCGGACTCACTGCTCAGGACCGGGCTGGCAATGAGCCCGGAATCCGCCGAGCTACACCACGCGCTCGGTCTCTCGCTGGTGCGGCAGCGCCGCATCCCGGAGGCGCTGGCGGAGCTCGCGGCCGCGGCGAGGCTGCGCCCCGATTTTGCGCGATATGCCTTCGTCTACGGCGTCGCGGTGCACGATACCGGCGACCCGGCCCGAGGCCTGACGATTCTCAGAGAGGCGCTCGTCAGGCACCCCTGGGACCGGGAACTGCTGCAGGGAGTCATGAGCTTCGCCGCACCGGTGGGCGATCGGACCTCCGCTGTGGAGGCGGCCCGCCGCCTGGTGGCACTGACCCCGGACGATCCCACCCTGCGGCAGCAGCTGGAGCAGTTACAACGTTGAACAGGGGCCGACCCGGTTCCATCCTGCGTCCCCCTCGTTTACGATGCACCTACTGTTTCCGGTCCACCTTTGGAGAGTGTCCATGAAGCCAGCTTCCATGATCCGATCAGCAGGCAGGATCCTCCTGCCGATTGCGATGTGCGCGCTGACCGGCATGACGCCGGCCGCTGCGCAGCAGGCCGCCAAGCCGAACATCCTCGTCATCTGGGGCGATGATATCGGCTGGTTCAACACCAGCGCCTACAACCGCGGCATGATGGGCTACCAGACCCCCAGCATTGACCGCATCGCGGCCGAGGGCATGCTGTTCACCGACGCGTACGGCCAGCAGAGCTGCACCGCCGGCCGGGCCGCGTTCCTCACCGGCCAGTCCCCGATCCGGACCGGACTCCTGAAGGTGGGCCTGCCGGGAGCCAAGGAAGGGATCAGCAAGGAAGACCCGACCATCGCCGAGCTGCTGAAGCCGCTGGGCTACACCACCGGCCAGTTCGGGAAGAACCACCTCGGCGACCTCGACGAGCACCTCCCGACCGCGCACGGGTTCGATGAGTTCTTCGGCAACCTCTACCACCTCAACGCGGAGGAGGAGCCGGAAAACCCCGACTACCCGAAGAACCCCGAGTTCAAGAAGAAGTTCGGCCCCCGCGGCGTGATCCACAGCTACGCCGGTGGCAAGATCGAAGACACCGGGCCACTCACGAAGAAGCGGATGGAGACGATGGACGAGGAGGTCCTGGCGCTGTCGAAGCGTTTCATCACCGACGCCGCCAAGTCCAAGAAGCCGTTCTTCGTCTGGTTCAACACCACCCGGATGCACATCTGGACCCACCTCAAGGCGGAGTCCGAGGGCAAGACGGGCCTCGGCATTTTCGCCGACGGCATGGTGGAACACGACGGCCACGTGGGACAGCTGCTCAAGCTGCTCGACGACCTGAAGCTGACCCAGAACACCATCGTCATCTACTCCACCGACAACGGCGCCGAGGTGATGAGCTGGCCGGACGGCGGCATGACCCCGTTCCGCGGCGAGAAGAACACCAACTGGGAAGGCGGCTACCGCGTGCCGCAGATGATCCGCTGGCCCGGCAAGATCAAGCCGGGCACAGTTTCAAACGCGATCATCTCCCACGAGGACTGGTTCCCCACCCTGCTGGCGGCGGCGGGCATGCCGGACGTCAAGGAGAAGCTGCTCGCAGGGTATACGGTCGGCGACAAGACCTATAAGGTCCACCTGGACGGCTACAATTTCCTGCCCTACCTGACCGGCCAGACGACGGAGTCGCCCCGCCGCGAGTTCCTCTACTGGAGCGACGACGGCGGCCTGGTGGGGCTGCGCTATGACCGCTGGAAGATGGTCTTCCAGGAGCAGCGGGCCCACAGCTTCGAGGTGTGGGAGGAGCCGATGGTCACCCTCCGCGTCCCCAAGCTGTTCGACCTCCGCGGCGACCCCTTCGAACGGGCCGACCACGATGGCATCGATTATCCACGCTGGCGGCTCGAGAGAGTCTTCCTGCTGGTCCCGGCCCAGGCCTACGTCGGCCAGTTCCTGGCGACCATGCGGGAATTCCCGCCCCGCATGAAGCCGGCGAGCTTCAACCTCCAGGCGGTGATGGAACAGCTCACCACCCCGGCGTCAGGCTCGAGATAAGCCGGCAGGGTTCGACCGTACCGCAAACGACGAGGGGCGCACCGCGGTGCGCCCCTCGTCGTTGCTTCCCCCTTGGGTTCAGCCCTGCTGGCCCAGCGCCCACGCCGCGGCCCGCCGTACCCCCGGATCGGGACTCTGGAGCAGCGCAACGAGTTCCCTCGTCGCCGGCGCAGGTCCGGCGCGCCCCAGCGCCCACGCCGCGAGCCGGACCACGCCCGGGTCGCGGTCGGCAAGTGCTGCGCGCAGGCGCGCCACGTCCGCACTATCGGCCGCGATGCCGAGGCCGAGCGCCGCGGCTTCACGCACGGTCGCATCTTCAGCACCGAGCGCGGTCCGGAGCGCCGCTCTTGCCGAGGTGGCTTCGCTCTCCCCCAGCAGGATCGCCGCCGTTCTCCGCACGCAGGCGCTGGGCGCCCTCAGCTCATCCCCGAGCCGGCGGACCGCCCCCGGGGACGTCACGCCGCGCGACAGCCGCTGGCGCAGCTCCTGCGCGTTGGCCGGCTGGCCCCTGAGCGCCGCGATGGTCGCGTCGTCACGGGCCCGGTAGATCCCGGCGCCCAGGAAGTCGATCGCCAGGGCGCACACCGCCGGGTCGCTGGCGCCGAGCCCACTGAGGAACTGAGCCACCGCCGCGGAGTCGAGTCCGGCGACGGGGACCGCGGCATCCGGGCGCGGAGGCGTGGCCCGCGCCCCGATCGCCCAGGCTCCGAACAGAGCGCCCGCCAGGAGCGGCGTGCGCACCGTTACTGCTCCCCCCGCTGGCCCAGCGCGAGCGCGGCGTTGCGACGGACGGCCGGATCGCTCGACTTGAGCGCCGCCACCAGCGCTTCGAGGGCGCTCCGGTCACGGATCTCGCCCAGCGCCATCACCGCCTGCTCGCGCACGTCGGCGTCGCTGTCCTGCAGCAACTCCTTGAGAACCGGCACCGCCTTCGGGTCACCGATCCGCGCGAGTGCGGAAGCCACCTGCATGCGGACTTCGGAGTTCTTGTCCTTCGAGGCGGCCAGCAGGGCGGCCGGCGCCTGGCTGAGTCCCATCTCGCTCAGCGCGGAAGCGGCCTGTCCCCGGACCTCCGGATTCTGATCCGCCAGCAGTCTGGTGAAGGCGGCCACGTATCGCGGATCGGCGGCGGTGCCCTCCTCGCGGTCGGTGACCTGATTGAACGCCAGGCCGATGGCCGCCTGCCGGATGTCCGCGTCGGGATCGTTGAGTGCGGCAAGAACCGCGTCCACGGGCACCTGGCCCGGCATCGAGTGCAGCGCCGACAGGGCGGCGTAGCGGACGTGCTTGTCGCTGTCCTTGAGCAGCGCGATCAGGGCTGGCTGGCCACGCGAATCCTCGAATTGGCCCAGCGCCATCGCCGCGGTCGCCCGCACTTCGGCGTCACCGTCGCGGGTCGCCTCGATGAACGCCGGAACCGCGCGAGGGTCGTCCAGGTTCGCCAGCGACTGCGCCGCAGCACGACGAACCTCGACATCCGGGTCCTTCATCGCGGCGATCAGCGGCGGCACGGCGATGCTGGTGGTGTCCCGGGTCCGCTCCGCACCCAGGCGCGCCAGGCTGCGCTCCGCCCGGCGCATCGCCTCCGTGATGGCGGGAGCAATCGGGGCCATCGGCGCCATGGGCGGCATCGGTGCGGCGAGCGCCTCCTGCAGCGCCCGGTTGGCCTCGAGGGTGGCCCGCCGGGCATCGACCCGGACGTGCGTGCGCGCGATCTGGGCCTCCCTCTGCGCCGCACGTACCTCGCGCGACAACCTGGTTCGAGCGACCTCATCGGTGTCCGCCGGGGTGCCCTGGAGCTCGGCGTCGAGCGCCGGCTGTCGCGGCACCTCGTCGAGCGCGGGAGACTCGGGTTCCGCCTCGGCGGCGGGCCGTGGCGCAGGCATCATGCTGGGAGCCGCGACCGCCGTGGCACCGATCAGCATGAGGGCCGCGGCGGTCAGGAGCAGGGTGCGGGTACGGGTAGGCATCGCTTTACCCTCGATGAGACGGTGAACTCGTTGAACCAGTTGTGATGGCCGCTCCGCCATGCCGGCGAGCGGAATCGGCCGCGGACTCGTGCCGACCCACTCCGCCACCTTCACGAGGCAGGTGGCGAGCGAGTCGCCGGAGCCGGTGCGGCGCACCGCCCAGTCGTCGCACAGATACTCCGCCGCTTCCTGCAGCCGGTGCCGCGCGATCCGGTTCAGCGGCTGAAGGAAGAAGACCCGCTCCACCAGGCAGCCGACGGCGAGCCACTGCGGGTCGCGGCGAGCCAGGTGTGCCAGCTCATGTGCCAGCAGGCTTCGCTGCTCCAGCGCCCCGAGCTCCGCCAGGGCGGCCGGTGGCAGAACGATTTCCGCGCCGCCGAGGGCGACCGGGCTCGACAGTCCACTCGCTACCGTGAGGCGAACCGGCCGGCGGATTCCGGCCTGACTCATGAGATCGGCAAGCATCCCGAGCAGCGCCGGGTCATTGACCGCCTGGCGCCGGCCGAGTTCCCGGATGGCGCGGGCGCGCTGGACCAGGAACAGGCCCCCCATCAGGACCGCGCCCAGTGCCCAAACGGCGAGCAGCGCCGTCTCGGCCCGGGGAAGGCGCCATGAGGCCAAAGCCCGCCGCGACGCTGGGGGCGAAACGGCCCCATCGATCATTGGGTCGCTTGCGGCCGGGCCGCTGGCTGCCGATGGCGAGGGCTCCGCCCGGTACGGCAGGCCGGTCCATTCGCGGCGCTCGGTCTGGTGCGACACCGGTCGCACCGCCGCGGCCGGCCTCGGGAGGATCACGCGGCCGGCGAGCGGCTCCAGGCCGGACCAGCCCTGCAGCGATGCCGTCACGAATCCCCCCACCACCGCGGCCTTCCAGAGGGCATCACGGAAATGCGGCGAGACCACCCAGCGCTCAGTGACCAGCCATGTAACCCCGAGCAGGAGCGAGCTGTGCACCAGGTAGGTGAGCAGCCAGCCGCTGGCCGAAGCGATGATGTCAGGGCTCATCGTTCCGCTCCCTTCCGCTGTGTGCCCGCTGTTCGAGAAGGGCCTTCAGCCGCTCGAGATCACCGGCGCTGATCTGCCTTTCGGTCACCAGGTGAGTCAGGAGGTCGGCGACGTTGCCATCGAACAGTCGCTCGGTCAGCTCGTGCACCATCGAATGTCGGGCCTCCGCCTCGGTGACGACGGCCCGGTAGACGAACTGTCGAGCCCGGGTCTCGTGCTCGACCACGCCACGCTTCTCGAGACGGGAGAGCAGCGTCGCCACCGTGGTCAGCGCGAGGCTCCGCTCCGACTCGAGCGCACGGCAGATTTCCGCGACCGTGGCCTCACCCCGGGTCCAGAGAACCCGCATGATGTCGAACTGAAGTTCGGTGAGCTGGACTGGCTCTCCCATGGGCGCCTCCTGATCCTGAGATGGCGAGCTGGCTATCAACTACATCTGTAATATTACGCATGTAGTCGCCCTGTCAAGACGGACTCTCGGCGCGCCAGGTTTCGCCCCCCGCCGGGGCCGGCGGTAGAGCAGCCCGGATTAGATTGGGGCCATGCCCACCCGATTCGACGCACCGGGCGCCATGCTCTCCCGCCTCTGGACTCGCCTCTCCCCCCTCCCCGGCGGGACCTGGCTCTTCAGTCGCGTGCTCGGATTCCTCGTTCCCTATACCGGATCCATCGGCGCCCACGTCCGCGCGCTCGAGCCGGGCCACGCCCGGGTGACACTCCGCGACCGCCGCCGCATTCGCCAACACCTTGGCTCGGTCCACGCGATCGCCCTGGCCAACCTCGCCGAGGTGACCACCGGCCTTGCGGTCCTGGTCGGGCTCCCGCCCGGGGTGCGCGGCATCCTGGTCGGGCTCTCCATCGAATACAGCAAGAAGGCCCGCGGCACCCTCATGGCCGAATGCAGCGTGACGGTGCCGGTCGTCAGGTCCCCTGAGGAACACACCGTTCACGGAGAGATCCGGGACGCCGGAGGCGACGTCGTGGCGCGCGCCACCGCCCGCTGGCGGCTCTCGCCGACGCCATGACCGCCGTCTCGCTCGACACACCGCTGTCACGCCACGCCGGGATCGAGGTCCCGGTGATCTGCGGCGCGATGTACCCCTGCAGCAACCCCGAGCTGGTCGCCGCGGTGTCGGAGGCCGGCGGCATCGGCATCGTGCAGCCGATCTCGCTCACCTACGTGCACCGTCACGGCTTCCGCGAAGGACTGCGCTTCATCAGGTCGCTGACCAGCCGCCCCATCGGGATGAACGCGCTGATCGAACAGTCGTCGAAGACCTACCGCGACCGCATGGAACAGTGGATCGACGTCGCGCTGGAGGAAGGGGTGCGGTTCTTCGTCACCTCGCTCGGCAACCCGCGCTGGGTGGTGGATCGCGTCGGCGCCGCCGGCGGCGTGGTGTATCACGACGTGACCGAACGGAAGTGGGCCGAGAAGGCGCTCGCGGGCGGCGTCCAGGGGCTGATCGCGGTGAATCAGCGCGCCGGCGGGCACGCCGGTGAGAAGAGCGCCGAAGCACTGGTGGAGGAGCTCGCCGGCCTGGGTCTGCCGGTGGTCTGCGCCGGGGGGATCGGGTCGGCCGCGGAGTTCGTCGCCGCACTCCGTCTGGGCTACGCCGGGGCGCAGCTCGGCACGCGCTTCATCGCGACCTTCGAGTGCCGCGCGAGCGAAGCCTACAAGCGGGCCATCCTGGCGGCGGGTGAGACGGACGTCGTGCTGAGCGAGCGCATCACCGGGGTCCCGGTGGCGGTGATCCGCACGCCGTATGTCGAGCGGATGGGGCTCACCGCCGGACCCATCGCCCGGTGGATGCTCCGGCAGCGGCGCACCAAACACCTGATGCGCACGCTCTATGCCTTGCGCTCCCTGTGGCAGCTCAAGCGCGCCTCACTCGACGAAGCGGGAGAGAAGGACTACTGGCAGGCGGGGAAGAGCGTCGCGACGATCACCGCCATCGAGCCGGCCGGCACCGTGGTCCGGGAGTTCAGGACGGCGGTGCTTGCGGCGCGCGACCAACGATCTCCCGCCACCGGACCGGATCGGTCACCCCTTCAGTCGAAATGAGCAGCACCCGGCTGCGCCGCCCGATCCCAAGCGCCGCGCGGCAGGCCGAGCCCGATGGCTGCATCAGTTCGAGAAGTCCCGAGA
>JAOUIC010000547.1 GCA_029884275.1 Gemmatimonadota bacterium
CACAGGCGATGGGGTTCCCGCCGAAGGTCGTCGAGTGGATGATCGGGTTGGGGATCATCACTTCCCAGATTGCGGGCGTGGACACGAAGGCCGACAGCGGCATGACTCCGCCGCCGATGGACTTGCCCATGCACATGATGTCCGGGACGACACCGCTGTGGTCCACTCCCCAGAGCTTGCCGGTGCGGCCCATGCCGGTCTGGATCTCGTCGGCGATGAAAAGCGCGCCATGCCGGGTGCAGATCTCGCGTACCCGCTGCAGGTAGCCCTCCGGCGGCACCACGCCGCCGGCCTCCCCCTGGACCGGCTCGAGGACGACGGCGGCGGGCGGTTGCCCGACCGCTTCCAGGATGCACATCTGCTGATCGAGCGCGTCGGCGTCGCCGTAGGGCACGAAACGGACGTCCTGCAGACCGCCGAGGAAGGGCTCGCGGAACGAGGCTTTCCCCATGAGCGACAGCGAACCCATTGACTTGCCGTGGAATCCGCCGAGGGTCGAGATGAAGGTGTTCCGCCGGGTGTAGAGGCGGGCCAGCTTGATGGCGCCCTCGATCGCGTCGGTCCCGTTGTTGATGAAGAAGCAGCAGCCGAGCTCGCCCGGTGTCACCGCCGCCAGCAGCCGGGCCAGGCCCGCCCGCCATGGCTCGAGCAGCTCCTGGCTGTTGAGCGCCATCCGCGCCATCTGGTCCTGGACCGCCTTCACGATCTTCGGATGGTTGATGCCGGCGGAGAAGATGCCGTAGCCGCCCAGCGCGTCGATGTACTCGCGGCCGAGCAGGTCCCGCAGGACCGCGCCCTCCCCCGACCACTCCAGCGCGGCGAACTGTCCGGCCTGGGTGACCGACTTCCGGTAGGTGAGGAAGCCGCGGTTGATGTGCTTCTCGTAGCTCTCGACCGTTTCCCCGATGAACGCTTCCTTCTCCGGGGTCGACATCTCCCGTCCTGAGATCAGGTCGAGATAGCGATGACTCAGCTTGAGGACATCCTTGTCTGACAACCGCACGATCCCACGCTCCTTTCAGGAGACTCCTAGCTCAGCCGGTCCTTCAGAGCGTAATATGCCCCTGCCGCCGGAAGAAACCATGGCCGTCCGAAGTACAAAGGGATGGAGGGAAACGGGGCTTCCGAGATGGCCGGCCACGGACCGCGGCCCACCATTGCCCTTCCCACCTGATCGCCCAGCCAGCTTGCCAGTGCCACGCCGTGGCCGCCATAGCCGAGGGCGTAGGCGATGCCGTCGTGCCGGCCCACGTGCGGCAGCTGATCGCGGGTAAGTCCCAGCGTCCCTCCCCAGGCATACTCCACCGGTACCGAGGCCAGCTCGGGAAAGACCTCCGCCATGCCGAGCCGGAGCAATTCGCGGCTTTCATCCACTGCGGTGGGAACGAAGGCGGCCCGGCCGCCGAAGACCATGCGGCCGTCGGACGAGAGGCGGAAGTAGTAGAGCAGGTTCTTGGTGTCGGCGAAGAGCCGCCGGCGGGGGATGAGGCGCCGGCGCGTTTCCTCCGGCAGCGGTGCAGTGGCGATCAGGAAGCTGCCGACCGGGACGACGCGTCGAGCAAGCCAGGGGACGAGGCGCCCGGTGTATCCGTTGGTGGCGACCAGCACGTCGCCGGCAGTGACCGGTCCGAGAGAGGTCTCGATCTCGAACGCCGAACCGGCTCGGCGGATCGCCGAGACCGCCGCCCCTTCCACCAGCACCACGCCCTCTCGTGCCACCAGGCCGGCGAGGCCGTGGACGTATGCCGCCGGCTGGACCGCGGCCGCCGCCGGCTCGAGCAGGCCACCGTGGTAACGGTCGGTTGCAATCTCCGCCTTCAGGTCGGCCCGGCTCAGCAGCCGGGTTTGACAGGCAAACTCCCGCGCCAGCAGTCGGTGGGTTTCCTCGAGTCCCTTCAGGTGCCCGGGTCGGGCCGCGAGGGTGAGGTAGCCCGGCCGGTGGAAGTCGCAGCTGATTCCTGCCTCGGTGACCAGCCGCTCGACGAAGGCGATGGCCGCGATGGAGTCGTCGTGGAGCTGCCTGGCGACGGGGAGTCCGAGCCGCCGGATGATGGTCTCGATGTCGGCCTTGTAGCCCGGGAGCACGAAGCCGCCGTTCCGGCTGCTGGCCCCCCAGCCGATCCGCT
>JAOUIC010000548.1 GCA_029884275.1 Gemmatimonadota bacterium
CGGGCCGGCGGCAGCGAGCGCGGCCGCAATCGCAGCCCGGCGGTCTGCCTCGCGGCCATGGGCCACGCTGCCCATGCCCCGCTCCACGTCGGCGATGATGCTGTCCGGGTTCTCGGTGCGCGGGTTGTCCGAGGTCACGATCGCCAGGTCCGCCATCGTCGCGGCGATTCGGCCCATGACCGGTCTCTTGCCTCGGTCGCGGTCACCGCCGCAGCCGAACACGACGATCAGCCTGCCCGGTGTCAGCGGCCGGAGCGCGGCCAGCGCTCGCTGCAACGCGTCAGGGGTGTGGGCGTAGTCGCGCAGCACGACCGCGGGGTGTTCCGCCAGCCGCTCCATGCGGCCCGGCACCTGGGGGGCGCCCTCCAGCCGCTGGCAGACCTCCCCCAGCGGGCGCCGCAGGCCGATGGCGCAGGCCGCGGCGCCCAGCGCGTTCGCCACGTTGAATTCACCCAGCAGCGGGAGGCGGACGGTCCCCTCGCCCAGCGGTGTGGTCAGCCTGAACGTGGTCCCCGCATGATGCAGCTGCATCTCGACGGCGCGCACCTCGGCGGCTGGCCCGAATCCGAACGTGATCCGGCGGTGCGACGCAGGGAGCGCACCCCACGCCGGGTCGTCGGCATTGACCACCTGGATTCCCTCAAGTCCGAGCAGCGCGTCCAGCCGGAGCTTCGCCGCGAGATACGACTCCATTGTGCCGTGATAGTCCAGATGGTCGCGGGTCAGGTTGGTGAACACCCCGGCCGCGAAGCCGAGTCCGTCGAGCCGCCCCTGGTCGAGACTGTGGGAGGAAGTCTCCATCGCCACCGTGGCGACGCCCCGCTCCAGCATGCCCGCGAGCGTGGCCTGGAGATCGATCGGCCCCGGTGTCGTAAGCGAGCCAGCGGTGGATTCCACCGGGACACCGCGCCCGTCGAAGGCGCCCAGGGTGCCGATACTCCCCGCCCCCGATGAGGCGTTGAGCAGGTGGCGCACCAGTGCGGTGGTGGTGGTCTTCCCGTTGGTGCCGGTGATCCCCACGAGGGTGAGCCGGCTGCCCGGATCGCCGTACCAGTGCCGGCCAAGGGTGAGCGCTGCCCGCCGGCTATCCACGACCCGTACCTCGGGGAGGGAGGAGCCGACCTCCTGCTCTACCACCAGCGCCGCCGCGCCGCGCCTCACCGCCTCCGGCACAAACCGGTGACCGTCAGCCTGGGAGCCCCTCACCGCCACATATACCACTCCCGGCGTCACCACGCGGCTGTCGGTCGTCACCCCGCTCACCGCGGGCAGCGTCGCCGGCGCGTCGATCAGGAGCCCCTCGCGCTGGAGCGCCGTGCACAGGTCTCCGAGGGTCCGTGCCGTCATTCGGCCCAGACCGTCACGGTGGAGCCAAGCGCGGCGGAGTCGCCCGCGGCCGGGGAGGTGTGGGTGACGACGCCGGCCCCCTGGACCGCGACGCGGAATCCCCTCCGGTGCAGGGTGTAGGCGGCGCGCCGGATGGAGCCACCCCGGACGCCCGGCACGACCTGCCGCCCGCGGGCCGCGGTGTCGGGCCCCAGCGGAAGAGAGAGGCTGACCCGGGCTTCATCCGGCTCCTCCGGGCGCTGCGCCGGGGAAGGCGGCGCGCGGACCGTCCGCCCGCCCAGCCGGCCGCGATCGATCGCGCTGTGCCGGGCCGCGAGGGCCTCCTCGATCAGCAGGCGCGTGAGCGGAGCAGCCGTCTGGGCGGCATAGATCTGGCCCCGGCCGGGATTGTCCACCTTCACCACCACCACCAGCTGGGGGTCGTCGGCCGGAAAGATCCCGGCGAAGGAGGCGGTGTACCGGCCGGCCTCGTATCCCTCGCCCACGTTTCGCCGCGCGGTGCCGGTCTTCCCCGCCAGGCTGTAGTTCGACAGCCGCGAAGCCTCGGCGGTGCCGCCCGAGTCCAGCACGCTCCGGAGGTAGTCCCTGAGAATCGCCGCCACCTTGGCGTCGACGCTCCGGCGCACCGGTTCCGCCTGGTGCCGGTAGAGGACCCGGCCTCCCGGCTCGCGCACCTCACGTACCAGGGAGGGGGTCAGCAGGATTCCGTCGTTCGCGATGGCGGAGTAGGCTGCGGCCAGCTGGACCGGCGTCACCTGAAACTCGTAGCCCGTCGCGA
>JAOUIC010000549.1 GCA_029884275.1 Gemmatimonadota bacterium
AGCGGATCCATCGCCTCGATGCGCACGGCGTTCATGCCCGAAGCCTAGGGGGAGGCCCGCCCCCCGTCCGCGCGACACGGCAGAACCCACCCGTCGAGGCGGCAGCCGCCCCGCCCGGCCGCCGCGATCGGGGTGGAAATTGCCCGCATTTGGAATTGTCCCTAGTGTTTGCGCCGGAATTGTTGCGACTTTCTGGTGACTGATGAGGCGGAATTCATGGCGCAAAAGGTGCAGGTCGTTCTTGTCGACGATTTGGACGGGGGGCCGGCGGACGAGACCGTCGCGTTCTCGCTGGACGGAACCAGCTACGAGATCGACCTGTCCAGCGCCAACGCGGCCCAGTTCCGCGACGTCATGGCGAGCTACGTGGGTCACGCCCGCAAGGCGGCCCGCGGGTCCGGCCGCCGGTCCGCCCGCGCCGGGAGGGGTTCCGGAAACAGCGCGGAGATCCGCCGATGGGCCAAGTCCCAGGGGATCCAGGTGAACGAAAGAGGGCGCATCCCCGCGACCGTCGTCGCGCAGTACGAGGCGGCCCGCTGAGCGGCTGATCGCCCCGGACGGTCGTTCCGGGCGGCCCGGCCGGCTTTCGCTGTCGGCGTATCGAAGCGGCTGTGGGCTCAGGAACAGCCCCGCGGGGGCCGACGTTCCCCCTGTACGCCGGCCGGGGGGTCCCGTCCGGTGGGCGAGAAGCACCCTGCTGAGCGGGCTAGCATGCCAGGCAGGGCGGTGGCTCCTTCCGGACGTCCGCCGAAGGTCCGTGCCGCTCGACGAGGAGACGCGAGCATGTTCGAACGATTTACCGACCGAGCCCGTCGGGTGGTCGTGCTGGCCCAGGAAGAGGCCCGCATGCTCAACCACAACTACATCGGCACCGAGCACATCCTGCTCGGGCTGATCCATGAGGGCGAGGGAGTCGCGGCCAAGGCACTTGAGTCGCTCGGCATCTCGTTGGAGGCGGTGCGCCAGCAGGTCGAGGAGATCATCGGCCAGGGCCAGCAGGCGCCCAGCGGACACATCCCGTTCACGCCCCGCGCCAAGAAGGTCCTGGAGCTGTCGTTGCGCGAGGCGCTGCAGCTGGGTCACAACTACATCGGCACCGAGCACATCCTGCTCGGGCTGATCCGCGAGGGCGAAGGCGTCGCGGCGCAGGTGCTCGTCAAGCTGGGAGCCGACCTCAACCGGGTGCGGCAGCAGGTCATCCAGCTGCTGTCGGGCTACCAGGGCAAGGAGCCGGCCACCGCAGGTGGGCCGGCCGGGGAGGCGGCACCGTCGACCTCGCTCGTCCTGGACCAGTTCGGGCGCAACCTCACGCAGGCGGCCCGCGAGGGCAAGCTGGACCCTGTCATCGGGCGGGAGATGGAGATCGAGCGGGTCATGCAGGTGCTGTCCCGCCGCACGAAGAACAACCCGGTGCTCATCGGTGAGCCCGGGGTGGGCAAGACGGCCGTCGTGGAAGGGCTGGCCCAGGCCATCGTCAAGGGCGAGGTGCCCGAGACACTGAAGGACAAGCAGCTGTACACGCTGGACCTCGGCGCGCTGGTGGCCGGCAGCCGCTACCGCGGTGACTTCGAGGAGCGGCTGAAGAAGGTGCTCAAGGAGATCCGCACCCGCGGCGACATCATCTTGTTCATCGACGAGCTGCACACGTTGGTGGGGGCCGGTGCCGCAGAGGGCGCCATCGACGCGGCCAGCATCCTCAAGCCGATGCTGGCCCGCGGTGAGCTGCAGACCATCGGTGCGACCACGCTCGACGAGTACCGCAAGCACCTGGAGAAGGACGCGGCGCTGGAGCGACGCTTCCAGCCGATCCAGGTGCAGGAGCCGTCGCTGTCGCACACCATCGAGATCCTCAAGGGCCTGCGGGACCGCTACGAGGCCCACCACCGGGTCAACATCACCGACGCTGCCCTGGTTGCCGCCGCGACGATGGCTGACCGGTATGTGTCCGACCGCTTCCTCCCGGACAAGGCGATCGACCTGATCGACGAAGCTGGCTCCCGGCTGCGCATCCGCCGGATGACCGCGCCCCCGGACCTGCGCGAGTTCGACGAGCGCATCGCGCAGGTGCGTCGCGAGAAGGAGTCCGCGATCGACGCGCAGGACTTCGAGAAGGCAGCGTCGCTG
>JAOUIC010000550.1 GCA_029884275.1 Gemmatimonadota bacterium
CGTCCGCACCAACGGCCCGGGCAGGAAGGCGCTCGGCCGCGCCCCGGTCACCAACGGCTCGGCACGGTGGTCCTTCCGCACCAGCAGCTGGCGGCCCGGCGCCTGGCGCCTGCGGGCGGAATGCGGCTCGGCCCAGGTGGACAAGACGCTGAAGGTCGTTGTCCCGCCCGGACCACCACCGGCCAGCGACACCTTCACCACGCCGACCGTCACGGTGACGCCCGCTCCGACACCGGCGTACCGCCCCGGGATCCACGACTACGTCGTGGAGTGCCTGCCCGGAGACCCGGTCGACGTCCAGGTCGACACCGCCGCCGGCACCTGGGCATCGGTCGACGGCTCTCGGTGGGCGACCGGCGCGGTTGTGGCGGCGGTCCCTCTCAAGCCGGGTCAGGGCTTCGACATCAAGGTCTCTGGAGGCGGGAGCACCAAGAGCGCCACAGTCCGCTGCTTGCCTACGGACTTCCCGACGCTGGTGGCGACCGGCCAGGGACCACCCGGCTGGTACGGGTTCGGGTACCCCTACCTCAGTGGCTCGCCCTTCCTCATCCTTGTCGACCGCTACGGCACCCCGGTCTGGTGGTTCCGCGACGTCGAGACCGGTGACCCGGCGGACTTCCGGGTGTGGACGCGCAAGGAGCTGTCCGCGTTCGGCTGGTCCGGGAAGGTCGCGGTGTCCTGGGCGACCGGGGGGACCTACGTCCTGCGCCGTCTGGATGGCACGGTCCTCCACCGCTGGGGAACCGGGATGGACCTCGACCGCCACGAGCTGGTCCCGACGCCGCGCGGGACGGTCTACGTCATCCGCTATCTGAAGCGCGCCTGCGACGCGAAGCCGGCGGAGTGCGTCGACATGACGGCCTATGGGGGCGGTCCGGCCGACACTGTCATCGACGCCGAGATCCTGGAGCTCGACAAGGCAAGTCGGGTGGTGTGGTCCTGGCAGACGCGTGGCCACATCGCCGTGTCCGAGTCGCAGCGGCTGCTCGACCATCCTGCCGAGCCGATCCGACAGGCGGACGGGGACTGGGACCTCGTCCATCTGAACTCCGTCGAGCCGGACGGAAAGGGCGTCATCTTCTCGTCGCGACACCTGGACGCGGTGTACCGCGTGTCGCGCAAGACCGGCAACATCACGTGGAAGCTGGGCGGCACCACAACCGGGGACAGCCTTGTGGTCACCGGCGACCCGGCTGCCGGGATCCCACTGGGGATGCAACACGACGCTCGGCGCCTGCCCGACGGGACCCTGTCGGTCTACGACAACGCGCACACGCTGCCCAGGTCGCCCCGCATGGTGCGCTTCACCTTCGACGGGAGCGCTGGGACTGCCACCGTCGTCCAGACGCTCCAGGACCTCGCGGTCAGCAACTCCGCCTTCGCCGGCAGCGCGCGTCCTCTCCCGGGCGGCAGCTGGCTCATGGCCTGGGGTGCGAACGACCGGATCTCAGTGAACGCCG
The DNA here is from genome assembly GCA_029884275.1 of Gemmatimonadota bacterium. Lineage (GTDB taxonomy): Bacteria > Gemmatimonadota > Gemmatimonadetes > Gemmatimonadales > GWC2-71-9 > JADJOM01. The sequence goes on from JAOUIC010000550.1 coordinate 1,461, forward strand.
CGGACGGCTCGGAGCTGCTGACTATTCGTTCGACCCTGCCCAACGCAGACAAGGCCGTGCCCTACCGCGCGGTTCCCCTGTCCACGCAGCAGGCGTCGGCGGGCGAGATCCGTGCCGCGATGTCGAAGATGCATCGGCGGAAGTGATCCCGGCCCCACTGCCGAATGGGTCACCGCCTGTCTATGGTGGCCGGCATGGCCGAGTTCCTGGTGATGTCCTGGCGTGAGCTCCCCTCCTTGGTCACCGCTCGCGACGGCGATGACGTGGCGAAAGTGCCCCTTCCGGCCCGGCTGCAGGAGGCCATCGACGAAGCGGCCACCAGGCTTGGTGAGACCGGCAGCGAGGCCTACCTGGCGGGCTGGCAGCGCGGGCCCTGGACCGCTCGGGAAGGTGACCCGACCACCGTCGCGGCCGCGGTCGCCGCCGAGCTCGAGCAGCGGTGGTCAGCCGAGGCGGTGACGGCCTACCTCGACGGACTCGGCCCGTCGCGGCAGGAGGGATGACCAGTGGGTGACCAGGGCGCGACCCGATCCGAGCTGGATGCGCTCCTCGCCTCCGCCGACGCGCTGGCCGGCGCAGCCCGGGCCGCACGGACCCCAGAGGGCGAGTGGACGCCGGCACTGAACCTCGGTCACCTGTCGCAGGTGGACGACGAGGTG
>JAOUIC010000551.1 GCA_029884275.1 Gemmatimonadota bacterium
TCGGTGACGTGGCGGATGAGGGCGGCGCGCAGGGTCTCCCCGGCGGTGTCGGGGTCGAGGTGGGCGCCTCCGAGGGGCTCGGGGACGATCTCATCGATCAGCTTGAATTCCAGCAGGTCCTCCGCGGTGAGCTTGAGCGCTGCGGCGGCCCGTTCCCGCTGACTGGAGTCCTTCCACAGGATCGCGGCGCACCCTTCGGGCGAAATGACCGAGTAGACCGAGTTCTCGAACATGAGGATGCGGTCGGCGGTGCCGAGCGCCAGGGCTCCGCCGGAGCCGCCCTCGCCGATGACCGCCGCGACGATGGGCGTCGGCAGGGCGGCCATCTCGAGGATGTTCCGCGCCAGCGCTTCCGACTGGCCGCGCTCCTCGGCGCCCAGGCCGGGGTAGGCGCCAGGGGTGTCGATCAGCGTGATCACCGGCGCGCCGAACTTCGCGGCGAGTTTCATGAGGCGCAGCGCCTTCCGGTATCCCTCGGGGTGCGCCATGCCGAAGTTGCGCCGCAGGTTCTCCTTCGTGTCGCGCCCCTTCTGGTGGCCGATGACCATCACGGACACCCCCGCCAGCCGGGCCCAGCCGCCCACGACGGCGGGGTCGTCCCGGAAGAGCCGGTCGCCGTGCAGTTCGATGAAGTCGGTGAAGATGGTGCTGATGTAGTCCAGCGTGTAGGGCCGCCGCGGATGGCGGGCTACCTGCACGCGCTGGAGCGGCGTGAGAGCGGCGTAGATTTCCTGTCGGAGGCTCTCGAGCCGGGCCTGCAGCAGACGGGCTTCCTCGCTGACGTCGATCTGGCGTTCGGTGCCCAGACGCTGCAGGTCCTCGATCTGCCGCTCGAGTTCCTGCAGCGGTTTCTCGAAGTCGAGGATGTACGTACCTGGTGGCATTCGCGGTCTCAGCCGTGGGTCGGTGGCCCGCCGGCGCTCCGTGCGGGGACAGTGCCGCCCGTCGGGCGGAAAGGGCCGGCCGGTCTAGCCGGCCCGGACGAACATGACGGCATTGGAACCCAGGAGCTGGCGCAGCGCGCCCAGCAGCTCGCCCGTCGGGGCCACGCGCATCCCCCGTGCGCGGGCCCGCAACCGCTCGCCGTTCCCGTCGCTCCAGTCAATATAGAGCGGGGCCGGACCGGGATGCGCGCTGAGCAACGCCGCCGCCTGACGCAGCAGTTCGGGCCCTGGCGCCTCTGGCAGCTTCCAGGTGAGCGCGAGCGCGACCGCCCCCGATGTCATCAACTCCTCCAGCGGCCGCGCTCCCTCGACCACGAACGGCGCCCGATCCTCCCCCCTGTCCCTGGCGCTGTGGCCGCCCGTGAGCAGGACCGGCAGGTCCGGCCGGATGACCTGGTTGAGCTTCGCCCAGGCGTCGGGGAAGACGATCGCTTCGGCGGTGCCCTGGAAGTCCTCCAGTATCAGTCGCGCGTATTCCTTGCCGCTCTTCTTCGAGATCTGGCGCTTCACCTGCGTGACCACCGCGGCGATCGTCACCTGATGCTCGCTCCAGTCGCCGAGCGTCGCCGTCGTCCTCGCGCCGAACAGCTCGACCTCCGGCCGGAACCGCTCCAGCGGGTGCCCGGAAATGAAGAAGCCGAGCACCTCCCGCTCCTTTGTGAGCCGCTCCTGCTCCGTCCAGGGCGGCAGGTCGGGCAGGGTCAAGGGTCGCGGCTGCTCCGGGGCGCCACCGTCCCCGAAGAGCGACCCCTGGCCGGCCTCCTGATCCTGCTGGAGAAGTTGCGCCTCCCGGAGCGCCTCGTCCAGACCGGCTGCGAGCCGGGCCCGGTGATGGCCGAATCCATCGAGGGCGCCGGCCGCGACCAGCGATTCCAGCACCCGCTTGTTGCAGAGCCGCAGGTCCACACGCTGCGCAAAATCGGCAAGCGTGGTGAACGGGGCCGATTCGCGCGCCTGGATCATGGATTCGATCGCGCCGCGCCCCACGTTCCTGACCGCGCCCAGGCCGAACCGGATCCGGCGGTCGCCGGTGACGGTGAATTTGAATCCCGATTCGTTCACGTCCGGGGGCAGCACCTCGATGTCGAGTTCCCGCGCCGCCGCGATGTACTGCACCACCTTGTCGGTGCTGCCGATCTCCGACGAGAGCAGGGCCGCCATGAACTCGGCGG
>JAOUIC010000553.1 GCA_029884275.1 Gemmatimonadota bacterium
ACCAGAAGGCGCCCGCGGTGGCGCTCAGCTGCGAGGACTACGGCCTGGTCTTCCGGCTCACCGAGCGGAACCAGGGGCCCAGGCTCCGGCTCAATCTCGACGCCGAGCTGCTCCCCGACCGGCCGATCTTCAACACCATCGCCACCATCCCGGGGGAGAAGGCCGACGAGTACGTGCTGCTGTCGGCCCACTTCGACTCATGGGACGGCTCCTCCGGCGCGACCGACAACGGGACCGGCTCCATCACCATGCTCGAGGCGATGCGGCTGCTGAAGGCGGCGTACCCCAAGCCGAAGCGGACCATCCTCGTGGGCCACTGGACCAGCGAGGAGAACGGCCTGGTGGGGTCTCGTGCGTTCAGCGAGGACCATCCCGAGGTCCGCAACGGGCTCCAGACGCTGATCAACCAGGACAACGGTACGGGGCGCATCGTCCGCATGAGCGGCGCCGGTTTGCCGGACCTCGCCCGGCACCAGTCGGAGTGGCTCACGCGGATCCCGATGGAGTTCCGCATGTACATCGACTTCACCGGCAACGGCTTCCCGTCCGGGGGTGGCAGCGACGACGCCAGCTTCATCTGCTACGGGGTGCCGTCGTTCAGCATCGGCGGGCAGAGCTGGAACTACGGCAATTACACCTGGCACACCAACCGCGACACTTACGACAAGATCGTATTCGACGATCTCAAGTCGAACGCGACCCTGACGGCGATGCTGGCCTACCTCGCGTCCGAGGACACGAGCCGCATCTCGCTCGAGCGGGTGGACCTGGTTGCCGCCGCCGCCGAGGCGGAGGCCAGGGCGGCGCAGAATCCGAACCCCGCCGCGCGGCGCTTCCCGATTCCGACCAAGTGGCCGGAGTGCGAGGCGGCGCCGAGGACGACGAAGCCCCGGCTCAAGTAGGACCAGGCCCCCGGCTCCGCAGGTTTCACTCCCGGTTCACGGCGGCTTCACCGTGAACCGGCGATATGGAATATGCGGGCCACCTCCATGACGGGCTCGCCGCGCCGGCCACGGTCGCGGCTCTTCTCCGCAGCAGGTGCGGCGCTCACGAATCGGTTTCTCCCCGTGAACATGGTTGGGAGAGAGCCGGGGAAGGACGGGAGCCATGCGCACACTCTACCGTGCGGCCCTTCTCGTGGCCGCCTCCAGCAGCCTCGTCATCACTCGCGTCTCCGCCCAGCACTATAGCGGCAGCTGGTCGGTGCAGAATCGGAAGGGCGCCACCGTCACGCTCACCCTCTCGCAGGCTCCGGATGGCAAGCTCACGGGGCGCATGAGCGGCGGAGAGGTCGAGTACACCGTGGAGGGCATGGTGCAGCAGGGGGTCGCGGTCGGCGTGATGTACCAGGCGTCCGGCGGGGTGTACTTCGAGGCCACTCTCACGGGGAGCCAGCTGGCGCTCACGCTCATCGAGCCCGGTCCCGACCGCCAGCCTGACTACTCCCGGACCCGCCAGCTGGTACTCACCTCCAGGGGCCCCACTCCGGGTCCGACGGCCCCCGCGCCGGAGCCGGAGGCTCCGGCGCAGGCGGGAGCGAAAGGGTCCCTGCTCGGGGACTGGGAGTGCCAGACCACCGATGGCCCCGCCCGCCTGTCATTCCAGACTGACCGCCAGCTCGCCTACAACGGCACCGCCATGGCATATGCGCTGGTGCCGGGGGGGCTCCGGGTGGACGGGAACAACGGCCCGACCATGTATCAGTATCGGGTCGAGGGGCAGGCGCTCGAGATCACCGGGCCCGACATCCGGATGCAGTGCCGCCGGGGGGCGGCGGGGCCCACGCCACCGCCGGTTGCAGGCGGCGGCGGCGGCGCGTCCCTGCTGTACGGCCAGCTCTGCAACTACTCGAGTTCATCTGGCGCGGTGGAAGGGGGGTTCTCGACCCTCAGGGTCCTGAGCTTCGACGGGCAGGGGCGGTTCCAGCTCGGCTCGGAGGTATCCAGCAGCGGCCCCTCTGGGAGCGCGTACGGACGGAATCCGGCCAAGGTGGGGAACTACCGCGTCGAAGGGGCAACCCGCGGCGCCGCCGTGTCCTTCACCTTCGACAACGGCGACGTCCATCGGGGCGAGGTGTACCACGTCTATCAGGGCCGGATCACCGAGCTGATGGC
>JAOUIC010000552.1 GCA_029884275.1 Gemmatimonadota bacterium
GTGACGAGCGCCGGCCACGCTTCCTGACTCCCTGGGGCGCTGGCGCCACGCGGGGAAACCAAGATCTGAAACGGCAGCGCCCCTCCGGCCAGGTGTCGGAGGGGCGCTGTGGCGTTCGGTCGGGACCAGACGATCAGTAGCGTCGGCGGAGAGTCGAGGCGGGGAACAACGCGCCGAGTACCTCGGAGGGGCCGGTGACGGCAACCATCCGATCGTCCTGACGGATCGTGACGGTGAGCCGTCCCCCATCGGCAGGATCGCGGAATTCTCCGTCGCCGGCGAGCGCGGCATGCACCCGCTCCGGCGGTCCCGAAAGGGTGCGAACCACTTCTCCATTCTCGAGCAGCTGGTCCACCGCCACGACCTCCTCACCTGGCCCCCCGGGCTGCACCCTCACCCGAACCACCGGGAGGCCGGGGATGCGGGCGGCGTCAGCGGGGGCCGCGATCCGGCCATCCTCGGAGCCGACGGTCAACCAGAGTCCCGGCAGCGTCGGGACGGGGTCGACTGGCTGGGCCTCGATCTCGGCGAAGTTGAAGAGGCGGGCGGATCCAGGGTCGGAGGCTTCACCCGGATTCTCGAAGGTCACGGCGGTCAGCGTGGCGGCGTCCGGAGGGCCGGGTAGCGCCACCGCCTCAGCCGGCGGGGCCGTCACCGGATCCGCTGACGCGGCAACCGGCGGTTCGGCCTCCATTGATGCCGGCGTGCCCGATGTCGGTCGTGCAGGCGCGGCCGGCTCCGGTCGGGTTCGCTCGGGCGCCTCGCGCACTGGCACCTGGATGGGGCCGGACGTCGAGGGCGATGGGCCGCTCCCGGCCGCCAGCCCGCTCGCAGGAAGAGCCGGCCGTGCCTGAAGCAGGACCGCCACCGCGAGCCCGGCCGCGAGCAGTGACGCGGTGACGTGCCGGCGCCGGCGTTGCCGGAGCCGGGACTGCTGGCGAATCTGTTCGAACGGGGGACTGAGAAACCAGGGGGGGCCTAGGCGGGCGAGAAGATCGGTGGTGCGGTCACGCACGACGGCGATCTCCTCGCGCGCCACTCGACACCGGGGACAGCGGGTCAGGTGGCGCTCGATCTCCACGCACTGAGAGCGGCTCAGCGCCTGGTCGAGATAGGCATGGAGTTCTTCTTCAGGAATGTGCCGCACGGCCCTGCTGCTCCATTCGTTCGTGAGCCTCCAGCAGCCGCTTCCGCGCCCGGGCCAGCGTCGTGCCGATCGCCCCGACCGCGAGTCCGGTCTGCTGGGCGATCTCGGGGTAGCTGAGCCCCGCGTCCCAGAGCAGCAGCACCTCGCGGTCGCGATCGGTCAATTGCGCGAGCGCCTCATCCACCTTGGCCCTCCGCTCGTCATCCTCGACCGCCAGGTCGGCGGGCCGGGGCGTCGAGGGCATGGTGATCGGGTCGTCCTTCAGCAGGGTCAGGTGCCGCCGGCGCCGCACCGCGGCGCGCGCCTCATCCCGGGCGAGGTTCGCGGCGACAGCGAACAGCCAGGCCCGCGGCTTCTCGGGTCGGTGGTTCATCGCCCGGATGAACACTTCCTGGGCCAGATCGTGGGCCCGGTCGAGATCCCATACCTTGCGGTACAGAAACCTCACCACGGTAGGGTAGGTGGTGCGGTAGAGTGCCTCGATCTCGTCGTCCATGTAGGCCCCTGGTGAACTTCGTCCCACCGCCTGCGACACCCGGTTCAGACGAGCGAGGTGGCCGGAAGTTGCACATCAGCCGCCGCCGTCGCAACAGCCTGTCCCCAGGTGCCGGCGCTATATGAAGATGCACCCGGGATGAAGGCCCTTCCCGTCATCCGGCCAATGACTGCAGAGGTCGGGCTTGGCTGGGCGGCCCCCGGGACGCTCGCGATCATGGAGGGAGCAGTTGAGTCCGTCGTCATCCAGGTAGCCGCAGGCCGAAATCATCTCGCACTCCATCGCCTCCGGGTTCTGACGGGTGATCTTGCAGAGGTACGGGGAGAGACGGGACCGGATCAGGGCCTCCAGCACCATGTCCGATGCCGGGCAGAGGATCTCGATCTGAAGGTCGCGGCAGCAGGCGGAACCCCTGGTGTGGTCGGCGGTGGTGCAGGGGGCGATGGAGCAGGGGTTGATCCCGTCGAGATC
>JAOUIC010000554.1 GCA_029884275.1 Gemmatimonadota bacterium
GCAGATGGATCCGCTGCACCCGCTTGCCGCGGGGGGCGGCATGAATGTCGATCTCGCTCTCGAGCGGGTCGTCGGGGTTCGCCAGCCTGAGGTCGCACTCGCCGCCGCCGAACAGCGTCTGGAAGACGTGGGAGAAGTTGCCCTTGATGGCGTCGAAGGTCTCCATGAACATGGTCCGCGCGGTCCCGTCGATCTCGCGGATGGCCTGGTGCAGCGCGGTGCGGGCGGCCACCAGGTCGTCCCGCTGAGCGGTGAGGAACTCGAACCGCTTGCTCTCTTCGGCGTGTTCCTCTACTGCCAGGGCATTGACCGGCCCGATCGCCTCCAGCGCCTCGGTGATCCGCCGCGACTCCTGCTCCAGCGCCTCGAGGTCCAACTCCAGCTGAGGCGCCTCGGCGAAGAGGGTGTCCACTGGCTTCCTCCACTCGGCCTCGATCCGTTCGATGATGGTGCGGCGCCGGCCAGTCGCCTCGGTCATCTCCAGCTCGAGGCGATGGTAGGTTTCCGTCTCCCGTTCCAGCTCCTCCCGCCCGGCATGCAGCGCCTGTTCGGCCAGCGCCAGCGCCCGCTCCGCGTCCGAGGCGAGTGAGTCGATTTCAGCCGAGGCGGTCTCCAACTCCTGGAGCGCCACCCGTCGCTCCGCCCGGGCCTCGATCCACCGGCTCTGGTCAACGATGAGTTGTGCGTTCCCCTCCTCGATCTGGCTGAGTTCCCCCGCCAGAGAGTCGGCCGCTACGCCCGCCTCGCTGCCCAGCGCCCGGGCACGGTCCAGCGCCGCAACCGCGGCATCGAGACGGGCCTGCAATTGCCCATCCTGCACCTGCCAGTGCACCCGCGCGTCGCGCGCGGCTTCCTGCTGAGTCTCGAAGTCGGCGGAGAGTGCCCGGGACTGTCCCAGCTGCTCGTCGAGCCCCGCGCGCGCCAGTTCGCCGTGCGTCAGGGTTGCGTCGATCTCCACCAGCCGGCGCTCGGTGCGCTCCAGCCGCTCGTTCAGGCCGCGGACCTGCGCCTCGGCCTCCGCCATCTCGCGCGCGGCGGCCGCCGCCGCCCGGGTCGCATCCTCGCGGGCGGCGATGGCCACCCGTTCCCGGTCGCGGGCCTGATCCGACCCGTGCGTGCTGCCTTCGAGCGCCATCTCCGCGTCGGCGAGGCGCGCGAGCGTGGCCCCGACCGAGAGATCGGCCCGGTGCATGGCCGCCTGCGCCCCGGCCACTTCGTTGGCCAGGCTTTCGAGTTCGGCCCGGCGGCGCAGGGGTCCCGACGGACTTGGCGCACCAGCCAGGAGAATGGCGCCATTGGGGCGGCGGATACTCCGGCCGGCGTGGTCAATGACCTCCGAGCCTGAGAGGAGGGTCTGCACCCACGCCGCGGCGGGGTCGCTGGCCCACAGCCGCTCGCCCAGGGGAGAAGGACCGGAGGGTTTCCCCAGCTGCTCCCCGACCGGCAGCAGCGCGATGGCTCCCGGCTGCTCCCGCGAATGCCACTCCCCGATGGCGCGAACCGCCGCCTGATCGCGCACCAGGACGGCGTGAATCCACTCTCCCAGGAGGCGCTCCGCCAGTTCGGCATCCTCGCGGCTGGTGCGCACAAAGTCCGAGAGCGGGCCGAGTACCGCCTCCCCAAACTGGTCGCGGGCCGCCATCAGCGCCGCCGCCCCGGGGGCCAGCCCGACCCGGTCTCGCTCGAGCTCCTCCAGAGCGTTTCGGCGTGCACTGAGCTGGGCCAGCAGTTCCTCCGCATTGCGGCGGGCCGCCCGCTCCAGCGCCTCGTGAGTCCGCAGTCCAGCCACCTGGTGGCGGGCCTGTTCAGCCTCCCCGGCGAGCCTTCGAGCCTCCGCCGAGCGACGATCCGCGATATCGGTGGCCTCGGCCTGGCGGGCGGTGGTGGCTGCCAGCTCCTCGCGTGCGCTGGCCTGCCGCGTGTCCGCCGCCGCGGACTGCTCCCGCAGGGCCGCCAGATCCGATTCCAGGGAGTGCCGCTCACCTTCGTGGCTGCGCAGCCGCTGGACTTCACGCTGCAGCGATTCTTCCAATTGGCGCACCAGTTGCCGCTGCTCCGACAGGCGGGTTCGGACTTCCAGTTCGGCCTGCGAACGGGCCGCCCGTTCCG
>JAOUIC010000555.1 GCA_029884275.1 Gemmatimonadota bacterium
GGCGCAGACCCGGGCGATCAACGAGTTCGCCAAGCAGCAGGGCTCGCTCAAGAAGGAGGACTTCACCCTCACCGGCGAGGACATCCGCGAGGGGCTGACCTGCGTGCTGCACTGCAAGGTGCGGGAGCCGCAGTTCGAGGGGCAGACCAAGACCAAGCTGGGCAACTCCGAGGTCGAGGGGATCGTCAAGCAGGTGGTGTACGACCAGATCCGGACCTTCCTCGAGGAGAAGCCGGCGGTCGGCCGCGCGGTGATCGAGAAGGCGGTGAGCGCGGCGCGGGCGCGCGAGGCGGCCCGCAAGGCGCGTGACCTGGTCCGCAAGAAGTCCGGCCTCGAGGGCGCGGTCCTGCCGGGCAAGCTGGCCGACTGCTCGCTCGACGACCCGGCGATGTGCGAGTTGTACCTGGTCGAGGGCGATTCCGCCGGCGGCAGCGCCAAGCAGGGCCGGGACCGGCAGTTCCAGGCGATCCTCCCGCTCCGCGGCAAGATCCTCAACGTCGAGCGGGCCCGGATCGACAAGATCCTCTCCAACGAGGAGATCCGCGCGATCATCACCGCCATCGGCGCCGGCGTCAGAGAGGACTTCAAGCTCGACGGGGTGCGTTACCATAAGGTCATCATCATGACCGACGCCGACGTGGATGGCGCGCACATCCGCACCCTGCTGCTGACCTTCTTCTTCCGGCAGATGCAGGAGCTGATCGACGCGGGCTACATCTACATCGCCCAGCCGCCGCTGTTCCGGGTGGCGCGCGGCAAGGAGGAGTTCTACGCCTACGACCTCGCCGAGCGGGACGAGTACATCAAGCGGCTTTCCGGCAGCGAGGGCAAGGGCTCGGTGAACATCCAGCGCTACAAGGGTCTCGGCGAGATGAACCCGGCCCAGCTGTGGAACACCACCATGGACCCGGCCAAGCGGACCATTCTCCGGGTGACCCTCGAGGACGCGGTCGAGGCCTCCAAGCTGTTCGACGAGCTGATGGGCGACGCGGTCGAGCCCCGCCGCCTGTTCATCGAGGCGAACGCCAAGTACGTGAGCCACCTCGACGTCTGATCCGGTGGCGGAGGGGATGTGTTCCTGCTCCGAAAGTGGTATCTCGACGTCACCGCGCCCGACGGTTCGGTCGCCGTCGCCTACTGGGCCGAGGTCCGCTGGGGACGCTGGGTGAGGCATGGCAGTGCCCTGTTCCGTTACCCTGCCCGGGGCGCGGCCTGGCGGTTCGGCGTTCCAACCGGGGCTGGCCCGGCGGAGGGGGAGACTCCCCTGACCTGGAACGCCACGGAGCTAGGCTGCCGGATACGGCTCACCCCACTCCTGCCGCCGTCGGAGCACCGGCTGCTCGATACCCCGCCCGCCGCTGTGACCTGGAGGGCGGTGGCGCCGATGGCGGAGGCGGAGTTCCGGTTCAACGACGGCTCGCATCTGGCGGGACCGGGCTACGCCGAATGGGTGGAACTCCGGATCCCCCCGTGGCAGCTGCCTATCGAGGCGCTCCGCTGGGGGCGCTTTCTCTCCCCCTCAACCTCGCTCGTCTGGATCGATTGGCAGGGAGAGCACCCGCTTCGCCTCATCCTTCGCAATGGCGTGAGCGTCCCACCAGGCACCATCGCTGACGACATGGTGCGCATGGGTGGCGGGGTTCTCTCGCTGAGCGATCGGCTGCCGCTGGCCCACGCCGATGTCAGCGTCATGCTCGCCCCGTCGGTGCTTCGGCCGGTCCTCGCCCGGCTGAGCGGAGTCTGGCAGACCCGCTGGCTGAGCCGGGGGCTGTTCACCGGGACGGACGGGACCGCTGTGGCAGGAACCGCGATCCACGAAGTCGTCCGGCGGGGAGGGACCGGTGAGTGAGTACCTCCGGAGCATCTATCGAATCGGGTACGGGCTGGTCTTCGTGGTGCTGCTGCCCGCGCTCCTCGCCAGCTGGGCGGTGGCACTCGACCGCGTCCTGAGCCTTCCCCGATACGGGTCGCCGCGGGTGGGCCTGGCACTCTCGCTCGCCGGGCTGGCCATGCTCGCGACCGGCACCGTCGCGTTCTGGCGGCACGGCCACGGGCTCCCCATGAGCCCGTACCCGCCCGCGATGCTGGTCCGCCGCGGGCTGTACGC
>JAOUIC010000557.1 GCA_029884275.1 Gemmatimonadota bacterium
GTCCCGCATGAGGCCCGCGGGAGCCGCTGTTTCCGCGGCGGGTGACTCTACCGCCAGGACTGACTCCGCCGTCGTGATCCGTCTGCTCCGGAACACCAGCACGACCACCGACGCCCACACCAGCGACCCCACCAGCAGGTGGATGGTACGGAACGACGTCGGCATCAGCTGGAGAACCATGACCGCGCCGACCGCGAGCTGGAGCGCGGTCAGCCCGGCTGTGGCCCAGGCGGCGCGGCGGTACCGATCCGCGCCCGGTCCGGTCACCCGCCTGCTCATGACGGCCAGGACAAGGACCTGCGCCAGGAAGGCAAAGGCGGCGAGGCGGTGGACCCAGTGGATCTTCCCCTGCCAGCTGGCCGGCGGCGCGACTCCCGCCCCCGTGCACAGCGGGAAGCCAAGGCAGTGGAGCCCGGCGTCGTAGTTGGCCACGAAGGCGCCAAGGAGAACCGCCCCGAACGCGAGGCCGGCCGAAACCAGGGCACCGGTGGTGACCGGTCCGGCCGGCGCCATTTCCCCGCGCAGCCGTTCACCCGCCCGGAGGACGCAGATGGCCAGCCCCGCCAGCAGGAGCATCGCGTTGATGAGATGCACCACCACCGCGGGGGCCGCGGTGAAGAGCCAGACCGTGACCGCTCCCAGAAAGACCTGCAGGGCCAGGAGGACCAGGGCGAGCACCGCAGGGGTGTGCAGGTAGGCGTCGTCGCGGTGGCGGCGCCAGCTGACCACGGCGAGCGCCACGACGCCGAGACTGACCATGGCCGCCACCCAGCGGTGGCTCCACTCGATGACCTCGAGCGGATCCGCCAGGTTGGGCAGGATCCGGCCGTTGCAGAGCGGCCAGTGATCCCCGCACCCCATCCCTGAGCCCGTGATGCGGACCACCCCGCCAAGGGCGATCAACCCCACCGCCAGGCCGGCAGTGGCCATGGCGATGCGGCGGTAGAGCTGCGGGCCTTCTGTGGCCTGCCGGTGCATGAGGCGACTCCGGGATTGATCAGGGGGTTCGGGCACAGCGCCCGACCCCGCTTCCCGGCCTGGGCAGGGGCCGGGAACGGGGGGAAAGAACGATTTCGGGGCTCGGGTTGTCAAGCAGAGTGTCGGGAGCGAACTTAGGGGCTCCGGGCCGATCTGCCGGGCCGCCCAGCCACCCCCTCGAACCCCCTGAGCCAGATGTCACAAACGCCCGATCCCTGGGGTGAGCGCCTCACACGCAGTCTCGGCCTCTGGAGCTCGGTGGCGGTTCTGGTCGGTTCGACCATCGGCAGCGGGATCTTCCGGACGCCGGCGGGGATCGCCCAGCGGGTGGACGACGTGCCGCTCTTCCTCCTGGCCTGGGTGCTGGGTGGCGTGGTGGCGCTCTGCGGCGCCCTGACAGTGGCCGAGCTGGCGGCGGCCTTCCCCAGGAGCGGCGGGATCTACGTCTACATAAAGGAAGCCTGGGGGCCGTTGCCCGCCTTCCTGTTCGGGTGGGCTGCCCTCCTCATCATCCGGCCCGGCGCCTACGGCGCGATCGGGATCACCGCCTCGGCCTACACGCTGCGAGCCCTGGGGCTCGATCCGGCCGCAAGCCTCGCCGGTCTGCCGATCAGGGCCGAGCAGGGTCTGGGGGCGGTGCTCATCATCATGGTGGCGGCGGTGAACTACAACGGCATCCGGAAAGGGGCCATCCTCCAGAACCTGAGCACGGTGTTCAAGGTTGGGGCGCTGGCGGCGCTCATCCTGCTGGGGTTCGCCATCGGCGATGGGATGGGGTTTGGCACCATGGTGGCTCAGCGGGCCGAGGTGGGCCTCTCGCCCTGGCTGCTGGCGATGGTGTCGATCCTCTGGGCCTACGACGGCTGGGCCGATCTCTCCTACGTCGCCGGCGAGGTGCGGGATCCGCAGCGGACCCTGCCGCGGGCCCTGGTCATCGGCACCACGATCGTGGTCGCGGTCTATCTGGGCGCCAACCTGGTCTACAACTACCTCATACCGATCGAGCAGATGAAGTCGGCCGAACTGGTGGCCGCCGACGTCGCGTCGCGCCTGATCGGGCCGGTCGGCATCGTCGCCGTGTCGGTCGCGGTCGCGGTCTCGACTTTCGGGACGCTCAACGGCACG
>JAOUIC010000558.1 GCA_029884275.1 Gemmatimonadota bacterium
GCCCGCTGTTCGCTGCTGCCGTGGGTGAACGACTCGGGACTCACCTGGCCGGTGGCCATGCGCTGCAGCCGGTCGTCGCCCACCGCCGCGGCCGCACCGAGCCCCTCCTCGATGTCCCCCGGGCTGAGCAGGCCCTGCTGCGCCGCCTCGTGTCCCCACACCCCGGCGAAGCAGTCGGCCTGCAGTTCCATCCGCACCGAGAGCTCGTTCTGCCGGGTCGGGTTGGCCTGCTGAGCCCGCCGCACCTGCTGCTCGATGCCGAGCAGGTTCTGCAGGTGGTGGCCCACCTCGTGGGCCAGGACGTAGGCCTGGGCGAAGTCGCCCGGCGCCCCGAACCGGTCGTCCAGCTCCTGGTAGAAGCCGAGGTCGATGTAGACCTTCTGGTCGCCGGGGCAGTAGAACGGCCCGGTGGCCGATTCGGCGAACCCGCAGGCCGACCGCGTGCCGTCGCGGAACAGCACCAGCACCGCGTCCTGGTACTGCTCTCCCCGCTCGCGGAAGACCCGGCTCCAGCTGCTCTGCACGCTGTCGAGCACGAACGACACGAACAGCACCATCGAGTCTTCCGCGGCGCTCGACACCACCGGCCCGTTGTCCACCGCTGCCGCGCCGGTGTCGAGGTTTCCCGCCAGGCTCAGGAAGTCCTTCTTGAAGACCACGCTCAGCGCCAGCAGCACCAGGATGCCGCCGATGCCGAGACCGCGTCCACCGGGGAGGCGGCCACCGGATCGCTGCCCTCGGCGGTCCTCGATGTTCTCGCTCTGGCTCCCCGGCTTCCAGCGCATGGGTCACCTCGGGTGCTGGTGGACTGATCGGACGCCGGGCGTGACTGCGCGCCTGGCAGGCCCGTAAGGTCGGTCTGACGGAGAGGGGGCCGCTAGGAGGGGGACCGGGCGGCGCGGTCAGCGCACGAAATAGACGAACCCGTCCTCACCGGTGACGATCGCCACCCGGCCGTGGTCGGCAAAGGCCACATTCCGGGGGCGCCCCAGGCCATGAATCGTCTTGATCACCTGGCGCCTGGCGCGGTCGACGATCACCAGGTCGCCCGCGGGCGGGTTGGTCAGGTACAGCACCTTCTCGTCGGGACTCAGCGCCAGCCCGACCGCGCCCGGCGCCACGCCGGGGACGGGGGTGTGGCTGCCGTTCCTGAGGTTCAGCACCTCGAGCCCGACGGCCTCGGTGGCGAGGTACAGCTCGTCGCCTTGGCTGTGCACCGCAATCCGCTGAGGCTGCCCGCCCACGGTGTACCCCCGCATGACACCGTGGACATCGGGGTCGATGAGGTAGATGCTGTCGGCGAAGATCGAGCTCACGTAGACCCGGTCCCCCTGCGGCGCCCGCGCGAGGCCGTTGGCGGCCTGGCCGAGGTGGACGGTGTCGGTGACGGCGCGGGTCTGGGTATTGATGATGTGCAGGATGCCGGCCGCGGTGGTGACGTAGAGCAGCAGTCCATCCCGCGAGACCAGCAGGTTGAAGCCGCCGTCGCTGAGCGGGATCTCGTCGATGCTGGTGTTCGTCGCGACATCCACCACGCTCACGCTGTTGCCGTACTGGTTGGCGCTGAACGCGGTGCCGCCGTCGGGAGTGAGGGCGACGTGCGCCGGGACGTCCCCCACCGCCACGGCCGAGTTGAACGACTCCCCGACCGAGTCGACCAGCCCCCGGGTCAGCGAGTCGTCGTCCACCCGGGAGATGTAGAACACCCCGGAAGCCGAGACCGCCACCCCATGCGGCCGCCCGGCCAGGGGGAGCGTGTCGATGGTGTTTCCGGTGGGATGGGTGGCGCGGGACCTCCCCGGACCAGTGGCATCGTCGCCGCAGGCGGCGACCGAGAACAGGGCTGGAAGCACGAGCCAGGCAGCACGGGTCATCGTTGCCTCCGGGGACTCGGCAGGGGCGGATCCTGGGGCGTAGTCACCGGAGAAAGATAGGCCACGGCCGCCGGAACCGCCGCCCCAGGGTGGGGAAGGTGGCGTCGGGGGCCTTGGACCTCCACCGATGCCGCCTCCACCACCCGCTACGTCTTCACGCCTACGGCTGCGCCAGTCCGCAGTTGGGGCCCGTCACCGTTCCGAAGGCAAACAGGAAG
>JAOUIC010000560.1 GCA_029884275.1 Gemmatimonadota bacterium
CGAGGCGCTCACCGGCGGAGTGGTCCGGTACTGCGGGGAGCGGGGCATCGGCTTCCTCGCCTACAGTCCGACGGGCGGCGGCCGGCTGACGAAGAAAATCCCCGCGCACCCCGTGCTCAGCGAGATCGGCCGGCGGCTCGGCGTCTCGTCCCACCAGGTCTGCCTCGCGTGGGTGCTGGCACAGGGCCCCACCGTCATCGTCATTCCAAGCGGCCGGCGGGTCGAGCATGTCCGGGACAGTGCCGCTGCCGGCCAGCTGGTCCTCGATCGGGGTGATCTGGACGCGGTGACGGCCGCATCGTTCGACCGGGCCTGACCGCTCCTCCCCCCTATATTCCCGGCATGTCAGCCCAGCCTCGACGCCACACGGTCACCGCCTTCGTGGGCGGTGTTCCGGTCGGCAGCGACCACCCGGTGGTGGTCCAGTCCATGACCAACACCGACACCGCCGACGTGCTGGCCACGGTGCGCCAGGTGGCGGCGCTCGCTCGGGCCGGCAGCGAGCTGGTACGGGTCACGGTGAACAACGAAGCTGCCGCCGAAGCCGTACCCCGCATCATCGAGGGGCTCGACCGGGAAGGGCTGGTGGTGCCGATCATCGGCGACTTCCACTACAACGGCCATCTGCTGCTGACCCGATTCCCCGAGTGTGCCCGCGCCCTCGCGAAATACCGGATCAACCCTGGCAACGTGGGCGGCAAGCGTGCCGACGAGAACTTCAGCGCGATCATCCAGGTCGCGCTGGACAACGACAAGCCGGTCCGGATCGGGGTGAACTGGGGCTCGCTCGACCAGATCCTGCTGACCGAGCTGATGGATGCCAACGCCAAGCTCGCGGCGCCGCGCGACGCCCGAGACGTGATGATCGAGGCGATGCTCGAGAGCGCGCTGCGCTCGGCGGCGCTGGCCGAGTCGCTCGGCATGCCGCACGACCGGATCCTCCTCAGCGCCAAGGTGTCCGGCGTGCAGGACCTGGTGGAGGTGTACCGCCTGCTGGCGCGGCGGTGCGACTATCCCTTCCATCTCGGGCTGACCGAGGCCGGCATGGGCGCCAAGGGCATCGTCGCCAGCGCCGCCGGTCTCGCCATCCTGCTCCAGGAGGGGATCGGCGACACCATTCGCGTGTCGCTCACGCCCAGGCCGGGCGGCGACCGCACCGAGGAGGTGCTGGTCGCGCAGCAGATCCTGCAGTCGCTCGGCATACGGAGCTTCACGCCGCAGGTCACCGCCTGTCCCGGCTGCGGCCGGACCACGAGCACCTTCTTCCAGCAGATGGCCGAGGATATCCAGCATTACCTGCGCGACCGGATGCCCTCCTGGCGCGAGCGGTATCCCGGCGTGGAGGAGCTCAAGGTCGCCGTAATGGGGTGCGTGGTGAACGGTCCAGGGGAATCGAAGCACGCCAATATCGGGATCTCCCTTCCCGGAACCTTCGAGGAGCCCAAGGCGCCGGTGTACGTGGACGGCCGCCTCATGGTGACGCTCAAGGGCGACGGAATCGTCCCCGAATTCCTCCGCATCCTCGACGAATACGTGGAGAGCCGCTACGGCTCGGCCAGCCGGTCGCTGACCGGGTCGACGTCGTAGGAGGCGCGGTGCTTCAGGTGGGGGCGGATCTCGGGAACCAGCACCTGCTCGACCTCGTGACCATGTTCGGTGCCGGTCTGGCGACCAGCCTGACCCCCTGTGTCTACCCCATGATCCCGATCACCGCCGGCCTGCTGGGCGGCGCCGGGGCGGGGGAGCTGTCTCGCGCGCGAGTCGCCCTGAACACCGGACTCTACGTGACCGGGCTCGCGCTGGTCTACGCCTCGCTGGGACTCGTGGCGGGGATCACGGGGTCGCTCTTCGGCGGCATCAGCTCCAGCCCGTGGGCGCTACTCGCCGCGGGGAACCTGCTGCTCCTCGCGGCGCTGGCGATGCTCGAGGTGATACCGGTCCGGCTCCCCAGCCGACTCGCGGTGTGGGCGGCATCGGTGGGGGGGCGCTCTGGCGGTGGCATCTTCGCGATGGGGGCCGTCTCCGGGCTGGTGGCCGCTCCCTGTGGGGCGCCGGCCTTCGCCGCGGCGCTGACCTGGGTCGCGGGC
>JAOUIC010000559.1 GCA_029884275.1 Gemmatimonadota bacterium
CTGTACCAGCGGCGGGGGCGGGAATATCAGGCAGGCGATCAGGATGCCGCTGGCGGCGCCGCTGACCAGCTGTTGTTCTCCCGGTTGACGTCGGCGAAGACCTCGTCGGGGTCCGCCACCACCTTCACCACCGTCTTGTCGGTGAAGAGCCCGTAGATGTACTTGAGCTCGTTCCGGCGCCAGACATCGGCCGGCAGCTTGATCAACTGGGTGGTGCCGTCGTCATACGTCACCGCCAGATGCAGCGGCATGAGGATGCCGCCTTTGTTTTCCACCGTGATGCGGTAGTAGTTCTTCCCCCGGTTGGTGTTTCCGATGAGCGAGTCGGCAGGCTGCGACGCGACTCCGGTGACGGCTTGATCGTTGGCATGGGTGGTGTGGAACCAGCCGCGCCAGAACCAGTTGAGGATCTCGCCGGAACCGTCATCCATTGCCCTGAAGAAGTCGCTCGGCTCGGGGTGCTTGAAGGCCCACCGTTTCGAGTAGTTGGAGAAGGCCTGGTCGAAGAGCTCGGGTCCGAGGACCTGCTCGCGAAGGATGACCAACCCGGCGGCCGGCTTGGCATAGCCGTTATTCCCGAACTGCCTGTGGATCAGGTCGGACTCGGTCATGATCGGCACCTGGTCCGGGTCCTTCATGTAGTCGACGATCCGCTTGGCCGGCCCCCGCGCGCTCGGGTAGTTGGGATCCCAGTCCCGCTCGGCATAGAGCTGGACGAAGCTGTTGACCCCCTCATCCAGCCAGGTCCAGCGTCGCTCGTCGGACGCCACGATCATGGGGAACCAGTTGTGCCCCACCTCGTGAATCGTGACCGAGATGAGCGCCCGCGCCATCCCCTCGGTGTAGCTCCCGTCTGGTCCGGGCCGCACGCCGCAGAAGGCGATCATCGGGTATTCCATGCCGCCGACCCGGCCGTGCACGTTCACCGCCTTGGAGTACGGATACTCGAACGCCATCCGGCCGTAGGTCCGGAGCGTCTGCGCGATCGCCTTGGTGGAGACGCTGTCCCACAGCGGCATGGCGTCGCGGGGATAGAGCGAATGCATCTCGATGACGCGCCCGCCGGGCGAATAGCGGTAGCCGGCGGCATCCCAGACGAAGGTCTTGGAGGACACCCAGGCGAAGTCGCGCACACTGTCGGCGTGGAACTTCCAGGTCAGGGCGCCGGTGCCGGCGGGCCGCGTCGCGGGCGACATGACTTCGTCCTTGCCGATGATGAACTTCGGCTGCTCGGAGCTCATGGCCTCCTTGAGACGCTGGCGCTGGGTGGCGGTCAGAACCTCGAGGGGGTTGAGTAGGCTCCCGGTGGCCTGCACGATGTGATCGTGCGGGACGGTCAGCTCGACATCGTAGGTCCCAAAATTCAGGTAGAACTCCCCCTGCCCCAGGAACTGGTGCGTCTGCCACCCGTTCACGTCGTCGTACACCGAGGCGCGCGGGAACCACTGGGCCACCTCGTACAGCCACCCGTCCTTCACCATCTCGCGCACGCCGCGGCCGTTCCGGCTGGTCTCCGGCACGATGAAGTGCCAGTCGATTTCGACCACGGACTTCTGACCGGCGAGGAGCGGTGCCGGCAGCATCACCTTCATCACCGTTCCGACGATCGTGTAGGGCGCGTCGGCCTTCTTCGCCGCCCGCCCCGTGCCGGTCACGACCTGGACCCGGGTGATCTTGTGGCCGCCGTCGAACGGCTCGGGCGCCAGGAAGCGACGCGCCATCGGGGAGAGCTTCTCCGGCAGCGCCGGGGCGGCGATCAGCGACCGGCTCCGCGTTGTGTCATCGATATTCTGGTCCAGCTGGAACCAGAGGTAATCGAGCCGGTCGGGGGAGTTGTTGTGGTAGGTGACCCGCTGGGCGCCGGTGACAGTGTGCGTGGTGGTGTCCAGTGCCGCTCGGATCTGGTAGTCCACCTGCTGCTGCCAGTACTTCGGGCCGGGCATGCCGCCGGCATTCCGGTACTCATTGGCATCCGGCCACTCCTCGACGGGCCGGAAGGTGGACTGATTGGTCTTGGGAGCCGGTCCGGCATTGAGCCACTGCTGGGCCGCGACGGGGGCGGCAACGAGCGTGGCCGCCGCAAGCAC
>JAOUIC010000053.1 GCA_029884275.1 Gemmatimonadota bacterium
GCCGCCAGAGAGCATCCCGGTGTTCGAGCGTGGTCGCCGACCGCCACCGGACCTGGCCTACGACGCGCGTCTCGACCGGCTCAAGTCGGTCCGGAACGCGATCGCGGAAGCTCTTCCGCTCGCGCCGGGCGTGCTCTGTCCCAACGCCATTCTGGAGGCGATTGCGAGGCAGGAGCCGGCCGGAATGGAGCAGCTGCAGGAGGTGGAGGGAATGCGGCGCTGGCAGCGGGAGGTGCTGGGCGAACGGCTGCTGGCCGTCCTGCGAGCCACCTAGCCCATCACCCTCCCATGAACGCCCGGATGCGGGGGTCCATCCGCTCCGGGGTCCAATAGGGTTCCCAGACGATTTCGACCTCCGCGCTGGTGACGCCTTCGAGATCTTCGACCGTCCGCTTGACGTCGCCCACGATCTCCGGTCCCACGGGGCAGCCGGGGGAGGTGAGGGTCATCTTCACATGGACATGCCCGGCCTCGTCGATCGCGATGTCGTAGACCAGCCCGATATCCACGATGTTGAGGTTGAGTTCCGGGTCCTTCACCCCTCGCAGGGCTTTCCGGATCGTCTCTGGGGTCTGCATGGCATCCTCGCGCTGGGTCACTCCACGGCAAACTAACACCATCGCACCAAAGGCTCCGGGATCTCAGCGTCCCGGGTCGCGATCCGACGCGGCGACGATCGAATCGGCGAGCGCCCCGCGCACCGCACGGAGCTGCCGCATCGACTGGCTGGCCCGCGGCGCATAGCTCCGGTTGGTCAGGAAGACCACGAACAATTTCCGCGCGGGGTCGGCCCAGATCAGTGTGCCGGTCCAGCCGGTGTGCCCGAACGTGACGGGCGAGGGAAGCTGGCCGTAGGCGGAGTCGTCTCGACCCCTGGCGGGCGGGCGTTCCCAGCCCAGGTATCGAGCCTCCGGCTGGTTCCCGGCGGAGAGGAAAGTCCGCACCGAAGCCGGGTCGAACAGACTCCGGCCGTCAATCGAGCCGTCGCCGAGCCAGAGGCGGAGATACCGGGCCAGGTCGTCGCCGGTGCCGAACACACCGGCATGCCCGGCGGCGCCGCCGAGCCGCACCGCGTTCTGGTCGTTCACCTCGCAGCAGATCGCTGTCCCCCGCCACGACCCGGTCGGGGCGGTGCGCGACGGCTCCCGACCGGACCGGAAGCCCGTCTGGGTCATGCCGGCGGGAGCCAACACCTCGCGCCGGGCGAAGGCCCCGAGCGCCTCACCTGAAACCGACTCGACCAGCAGACCGAGGAGCATGAAGTTGAGGTCGCTGTAGACGGTGGCCTGTCCTGGCGGGTTCCGCAGTGGGGTGGCGTAGAGCAGCGCGATCGCGCTGTCGCGAGTCGGCGCCTCCCGGAAGAACTCGCGATAGCTGGGGAGACCGCTGGTGTGATCGAGCAGCATCCTGACGGTGACCCGCGTCCGGGCACCACCCCGAAACCTGGGCAGATACCGCGTCACCAGGCTGTCGAGTCCGACCCGCCTCTGCTCCACCAGCCGCATGACGGCCGGGGTCGTCGCCACGACCTTGGTCAGCGAGGCGAGGTCCCACAGAGTGGAATCGGGTGTCGGCACCGGAGAGCGCCGGTCCCAGGTGAGGTGCCCGAAACCGCGGCGGTGGAGCACCCGGTCACCCCGCCCGATCAGGAGCACGGCTCCGGGATAGATGCCACGCGCGATCCCCGACTCCACGATCGAATCGGCGGCGCGGAACGACTGGGCCCCGCCGGGTGTCGCCATGCCGGCCAGAAGAACGGCGGCGATGAGATGGGACAGGCGTCGGGATGTCATGGACGCAGCGGCGGCCTCTCACCGCCGCCGATCCACCCGATCGGCAGCGAGTACAGGAGCCGCATGGAGGTCAGGTCGCGGTCGGTGGGCCGGTCGGCGACTGTCACCGGGTGCATCGCATCCGCCGGGTCCGCCGAGTGCGGCAGGCCGAGGGCGTGCCCCATCTCGTGGAGCGCGACGGCGCGGCGGCCGCGCTCATCGAGCGGTTCTCCGGTCGCGGGGTCGCGCGTGGCCAGGGTGACGCGGGCGCGAAGGATCTTCCCAGACTGATCCCACGTGACATTGGTGACGCCGGCGCGCTTCGGAAGCGATGGGGTCCACTCCACCATCAGGGTGGCCTGAGCGGTGTCCGAGGTCTCGAGCAGTCGGAGTCCGAGCGCGAGAGGTCGCCACGCGTCGAGCGCTTCCCGCACCTCCGTCGGCATCTCGGGCTGGAAATCCGGGGTACCGCCGGAGATCAAGGCGAACCAGATCGGGGTATCGGTCACCGGCCAGTGCCGGACGACGGAGTCGGTGGTCAGGACCAGCGAATCGAGATAGTGACGCTGGGTCTCGCTGGCGAGCTGGACGCGCGCCGAGAGTCGCGCCACCGAGTCGAGGCCCCGGGAGGGAGCGTCGCCAGGCCGGGGCGAGCCGGGGCCGGCGCTCGATGACGCGGCCTCCGCGGGGCGCGCCGCGCCCGCCTGGCCCTGCCGCAGGCCTGAGAACCGGCCGACGAGAACCAGGGCGACCAGGCCCAGGAGCGCGAGGGAGAGAATCAGGCGGAACATGGATGAACCGCAATATCGAGGGTTGGCGGCGGCCTTCGCCACCGCTGGCGGTCGCGCCGAACCCAGCCTAGAATTGCGCCAACCAGCCGACCGGCGTCGGCGCGTCTCCTCGCGCAGGAGCTTCCCCCGACGTGGCCTCGATCTTTTCACGCACGCTGATCCGCTGGCGCTGGCCGATCATCGCCGCCTGGACAGTGATCGGCTACGTGGCGGCGCACCGGGCGCCGCGCGTCATCGAGGTCCTGAACGTACGGGGCGGCACCCGGATCTCGACCGAAGCGAGCCGGGCGGAGCAGATCCTCAGAAGCCAGTTTGACCGGCCGCTCAACGACCTCTTCGCGGTGACGCTCGAGTCACCGCTCGCGGTCGACAGCGACCCCGCGCGCCTGCTGCTGGACAGCCTTCTCGCCGCCTTCGAGCGGCAGCCGTACATCAATTCCGTCGTTTCCTTCCGCTCCACGACCGACAGCACGTTCTCGATGATCAGCGATGACCGGCGCTCCACCGCGATCGCGCTGGCCATGAACGTGCCGGCGGGTGACAGCGCCGGGAAGCTGGTGGCGCCGGTGCGGGCCCTGGTGGCCGAGGCCTTCCGCTCGACCGGAGTGGACTCGACCCGCTACCAGGTGGCCGTCACCGGCCGCTCGGCGCTGGACCTCGACATCAAGCTCGTCACGGCGGCCGACAGCCGGCGGAGCGAGCTGCGGCTGCTGCCGCTCACCGCCGGCATCCTGCTCCTGGCCTTCGGCGCCGTGGTGGCGGCGATCCTGCCGCTCATCGTCGGATTCCTGGCCATCTGGATCACGCTCGCGATCGTGGTGATCCTCGCCGACTACACGCCCATGTCCCATTTCGTCCTGAACATGACGACGATGCTGGGGCTGGGCGTGGGCATCGACTACTCGCTGCTGATCGTCACCCGGTTCCGGGAGGAGCTGAACCGGGGGCTCCGGCGTCAGGACGCGGCCGCCCGGGCACTCCACACCGCGGGCGCGGCGGTGCTGACCTCGGGCATGACCGTAGTGGTCGGCTTCGCCGCGCTGCTCCTCACCCCGCTGGTCGAGACCCAGAGCGTGGGGATTGGCGGTCTGGTGGTGGTGGCCGTGGCGGTGGCGCTGTCGACGACCCTGCTGCCTGCGCTGCTCGCGGTGCTGGGCCGCCAGATCGACCGGCCGCGCTGGCTGGCGCGGCGCCTGACCTGGTACCACGCGCCGACGGCGTGGGAGCGCTGGGCCCGAAGCCTGGCGCGCCACCCGAAGCGAGCCCTGATCATCGGCGGCGCGATCATCGCGACCCTCACGGCGCCGGTGTTCTTCATCAAGATCGGCCTCCCCTCGCGCAACTGGTGGCCCACCGCCACCGAGGCGGGGCGGGGGGTGGCGGCGCTCGAGCGGCTGGGGATGGGCAACGCGATCCTGCCGGTCCAGCTCGTGGTCAAGTTCCCGGAAGGCCAGCGGGCGACCTCGGCAGCGGCCCTGCGCGGACTCAAGGCGCTGTCCGACTCGCTCAGGGTGGATCCACGGGTCGGAAGCGTCAAGAGCCTGGTCGATCTTCGGCCGGGCACCGGTATTCTCGAGTACTCGATGCTGTACAGCGACCGGGAAGCCGCCCGGGCCGACGTGGGCGGCGTCCTCGACAGCTACCTCAGCCGAGATGGCCGCGTCACCCTGCTCAACGTCTTCCTGGACGACACCACTTCGTTGACGTCGGGCATGGATGTCTCCCGCCGGGCGCGCACGCTGGCCGACGCGCCCCCCAGGCAGCTCCGGGACGCGAACATCCTGGTGGGCGGCTATACCAGTGCCGCGCTCGACCTGCAGACAGTCCTGCTGGAACGGTTCCCGATGCTGGTGCTCCTGATCCTCGCCTGCACCGGCATCATGCTCGCCATCGTGTTCCGCTCGGTGCTGGTGCCGATCAAGGCGGTCATCATGAACACTCTTTCGGTGAGCGCCACCTTCGGGCTCATCGTGCTGGTGTTCCAATACGGCTGGGGAGCCGGCCTGCTCAAGCTGAGCGGCCCGACGGCGGCAATCTTCGTGGTGGTGCCGGTGCTGGTGTTCGCGGTGGTGTTCGGCCTGAGCATGGACTACGAGGTGTTCCTGCTGGCCAGGGTCAAGGAGGCGTTCGACCAGCACGGCGACAACGAGCGCGCCACCGCCGAGGGGCTGTCGGCCACCGCCTCGGTGATCACCTCGGCGGCCCTGATCATGATCCTGGTGTTCGGGGTGTTCGCCTTCGCCAGGGTGCTGGCGATGCAGTTCCTCGGGTTCGGGTTGGCGGTGGCGGTGCTGCTCGACGCGACCATCATCCGGATGGTACTGGTGCCGGCCATCATGCACCTGGCCGGGGAGTGGAACTGGTGGCCGGGGGTGCGGCGGAGATGACCGGGCCGGGGAGCGGCCCATCGCGGTCGCCTTCCCCGCCCGCTCCGATGGAGCAGGATCAGGATCCGTTGGGGCGAATAGACGCCGAATCCCCACTCATGCCAAGCGCGGCCTTTGCGAGGTAGCACCCGGCGCAGCGCGACTCATCCGCGAAGGTTGCAGCCCCTCCCAATACCCCCGCCTCCCTACCGCGAAGGCCGCATAGCGCAGATGGCATGAAGGAATGCTAACCGACAATTCACCGACGCGATCATCGAGCCGGGGATATTCCCCTCGGGCGGGATTCATTGGGATTGCCGGCTGACGTCCCATCAACTCGCAGTCCGGCTGTCAGACAGGAGATCGGCATGAGGGCGGTCCAATTGCTACTCGGCGCGGCGCTCGGGCTCGGCCTCGCGGCAACCGCAGAGGCGCAGGCCACCGGTGCGCGGCGCCCGAACATCGTCATCATTCTCGGCGACGACCTCGGGTTCTCGGATATCGGCATGTTCGGCAGCGAGATCAGGACACCGACCCTCGATGCGCTGGCCAAAGACGGAGTCCGGTTCACCAACTTCTACACCCACGCCAGCTGCTCGCCGACCCGGTCGATGCTGCTCACCGGCACCGACACGCACCGGAACGGCCTGGGCAACATGGACGAGTTCACCGCCCCGAACCAGCTGGGCGTGCCGGGGTACGAGGGATACCTCAACGACCGGGTCGCGACGCTCCCCCAGCTGCTCAAGGACACCGGCTACCACACCTACATGGTCGGCAAGTGGCACATGGGGAAGGCGCCTGACAAGATCCCCGCGGCCCGCGGGTTCGAGCGCGACTTCTCGCTGCTCGACGGCGCCGGCAGCTACTGGGACATGTCGAACTTCACCGGCGCCAGCCCGATGTCGGTGTTCACCGAGGACGGGAAGTACCTGCGGAAGCTTCCCAAGGGCTACTACGCCACCAAGACCTACACCGACAAGCTGATCGGGTACATCGACGCGAATCACGCTGACGGCAAGCCGTTCTTCGCCTACGTCTCCCACCAGGCGCCGCACGACCCGTTGCATATGCCGAAGGAGTGGCGCGAGCGGCACGTGGGCGAGTACGACATCGGGTGGGACGCGGTGCGGGAGGCCCGGCTCAAGCGCCAGGTGGAACTGGGCATCATGCCGGCCGGGACTGAACTGGCCGAGCGGATGTGGTTCCTGCCGGATCCGATCGTCCTGGCTCCCGCCCCCCGGGCGCTGCTCGGCCGCAAGATGGAGCTGTACGCCGGCATGGTGGAGAACATGGACTACCACACCGGCCGGCTCATCCAGCACCTGAAGGACATCGGGGAATATGACAACACCATCTTCATCGTGTTCGGCGACAACGGCGCGGAGGGGACCGACCTCATGGCCATGATCGCCGGCACGCCGGGCACCCGCGACTACCTGTTCGCGGCGATGCGCTGGTCGCAGACCGACCCGAAGTCCTGGGGCGACCCGGGATCGTACGTCGGCTATGGCGCGCCCTGGGCGCAGGTGTCCATGACCCCGTTCAGCCAGTACAAGGGATATCTCGCCGAGGGCGGGATCCGGAACGGGCTCATCATCAGCGGCCCGGTGGTGAAGCGTCCCAAGGGGAGCATCGGAACCGGGCTGACGCACGTGGCGGACATCGTGCCCACCCTGCTCGAAGTCGCCGGCGCAACCTATCCGAAGACCGGGCCGGCCGGCGACGTCCCGCCCCTCATCGGCAAGTCCTGGGTCGGGTACCTGGCGGGGGAGGTCGAGTCCCCCCGCACCGACAAGGACTACCTCGCGTGGGAGGTTTTCGGCGGCCGTGCGGTCCGCCAGGGAGACTGGAAGCTCCGCTGGCAGTACAAGCCCTACGGCACCGAGGCGTGGGAGCTGTTCAACGTGACCGCCGATCCCGCGGAACGGAACGATCTCGCCGCCCGGGAGCCCGACCGGGTGAAGACCCTGCTGGCGCTGTGGGACGACTACGTGGTCGCCAACAACGTGATCCTGCCGAGCCGCTCCCCATGGGAGGGGCTCGAGGAGAAGATGCCGGAGCGCTTCCCGGTGGACGCCGGCTATCCGCCACTCATCTACAAGCGACAGTTCATCCCGCCCCCTGACATGACGGCGGACCCGAAGCCCTGACCCCCGTCGGTTCCAGGACCCCTGTCGCCCGAAAGAGGCTGGAGATCACATGAAACAGGAACAGAGACACGCGCCACGGTTCACGAGGCTCTGCCTGCTGGCGGCAGCGGTGATCGCGCTGCTGATGGCCTCGGCGCCGGCGGCATTCGCCCAGGTGCCGCCCCGGTTCTACTGGAAGACGCTCTCGGGCGCCAATGCGGTGCCCGTGATCTTCATGGCCATGAACGGCAACGCCAACCCGATGGATCCCGGCCACACCGTCATCAAGGGCGCGAACATCGAGGCGACGGTCGCCCCGGTGGGGTACGCGCACACCTTTGCGCTGTTCGACCGCGCGGCGATGGTCGCGGTCCTGGTGCCGATGGGCCGGATCTCGGGCGAGGCGACGATCTTCGGAACCACCTTCCGCCAGTCGGCCAGCGGGCTCGGCGACCCGCTGGTGGAGTTCGACGTCAACGTCATCGGCAAGAAGGCGATCAGGAACCTCCCCGACCTGCTCAGGTACGAGCCCGGGTTCTCGGCCGACCTCCTGGTCGATGTGGCGATTCCGCTCGGCGAGTACGACGACGACCAGGCCCTCAACATCGGCCAGAACCGCTGGTACGGACGGGTGGCCGCGCCCATCGTCTGGCAGCTCGGCGGGTGGGTGCCGGGCCGGCGCACGACGCTGGAATTCCTCCCTTCGCTCTGGCTGTTCGGCGATAACAGCGACTTCGTCGGCCACACCATGGAGACCGATCCCATGGTGCAGGTGGAAGGCCACCTGACACGGGATTTCGCCAAGCACCTCTGGGGGTCGCTGGACGCCACCTGGATCACCGGCGGCGCCGCCACCATCGACGGCGTTGCCGGGGACGAACTGAACAACATCGCGGTCGGGTACACCCTCGGCTACCAGATCAACGACAACCTCTCGGCCACCCTGGGCTACATGGCGACCGTCAACGACAGCGATCCAGGAGATCTGCAGCTGGACGGGTTCCGCTTCTCGGTCGTGTTCGGCTGGCACCCGCTGATCGAAGGGATGAAGCGACTCGGGGGCGGGGAGTAACCCCACGGGGGTACCGTAACGCCGGCGCCGGGGGGGGGCTG
>JAOUIC010000561.1 GCA_029884275.1 Gemmatimonadota bacterium
GTAGGTCATCGCGCCGAGGGCGTAGACATCGCTGCGGGCGTCGAGCTCGCGTTCGCCCATCGCCTGTTCGGGCGACATGTACTGCGGCGTGCCGAGCGACATCCCGGTCTCGGTCATCCGGCTGCCGCCGGCCCGGCTGGCGGCCAGGGCGATGCCGAAGTCGGCCACCAGCGCCGAACCGTCGTGCAGCAGGATGTTCTCGGGCTTGATGTCGCGGTGGATGATGCCGCGGCGGTGGGCGTAATCGAGCGCGCTGGCGACCTCGCTGGCGATGCGCACCGCGTCGGTGACGGGGAGCTGCTTGTCGCGAAGGAGGCGGTCGCGCAGCGACTCCCCCTCGACGTAGGGCATCACGTAGAAGAGGAACGAGTCGGCCTCCCCGGAATCATGCAGCGGCAGGATGTGCGGGTGCTGCAGGTTCGCCGTGGTCTTGATCTCGGAGAGGAATCGCTCGGCCCCGATGACGGCGGCGAGTTCGGGACGGAGGACCTTGATGGCGACCTTGCGGTCGTGCTTCAGGTCATCGGCGAGATACACCGTGGCCATGCCGCCCTGGCCCAGCTCCCGCTGGAGGCGGTAGCGGTCGGCGAGGGCATTGGCCAGGGCGGCAGGGACGGCCGCCTGCTGTGGGGAGCGGGAGTCGGGCAAGTCGGCGCGGGGAAAGGGTCGCCGTAAGATCCGGTGGGCGGCCGCTCTTCGCTAGACCCGGGTCCACTTCGGTGAGGTCGAGAGCTTCACGGTGGCCTGCTTCCGCGCGAACCAGCGGGTGAGCCCGCAGTCCTCGCACACGACCAGGGTGAACTTCTCGGTCGTCAGGAACCCGCCCAGCCCGGGAAGGAAGTTGGGGGCATGGCCACCGCCGGCACTGACTTCCGGGCTGCGAAAGAGGTTGGTGCCGCGGCAGTTTGGGCAGGGCGAGATGTCATTCATGTGCCGCTCCTTTGCAAAGGCCGCCGCTCCTCCTTGCGGTTCACCGCTTGCCCGGCATCCACTCCAGCAGCTCCCCCGGCTGCACCTCGAAGAAGGCGCAGAGCCGCTCGAGGGTGTCGGCGTTCAATCGAGCGAAGCGTCCCGCCGGCCGCGAGAGTCGATAGGCACTGGGATAGCTGAGCTTCGCCCCTCGGCTGAGGGCATAGGCCGTGATGCCGCGCTGCGCCATGAGGCGGTGGATCCGGAGCCGGACCATGGGATCTTTCGGGTGCGACCGCAGCGGACCATGTTGGTATCGCCTTGCGGTGTATAGCGCTGGAGTATACTCTACAGCAGCACCACGGGCCATGGCCGGCCCTGTTTCACGCCCACTCCGATTACTTCGCCCCGCCTCCGGGGCCCAGCGATTCGAGTGCACACCTTGCTCAGAAGGTGACTCGATGGCCTGGTCGCATGCCCATGGCGCAGCCTCGCGCCACCCATTTCGCCGCCGCCGCATCGGCATCCTCGATCTCGTCACCAAGAGCCCGCGGAACAGTATCTACGGGCGGATCATGAACGCCAACTTCGCCAGCATCATGCCGCAGATGCTGGGCGTTTGGTGCGAGGAGGCGGGCCACGAGGTCACCTACGTCTGCTTCACCGGCAGCGAGGACCTGATGGCCGAGTTGCCGGCCGACCTCGACGTGCTGTTCATCGGCGCGTTCACCCAGGCCGCGCACCTCGCCTACGCGCTGAGCAACCTCTATCGCAAGCGTGGCGCGATCACGGTGCTCGGGGGGCCGCACGCCCGCTGCTATCCCGAAGACGCCGCGCGTTTCTTCGACTACGTGCTCGGCTTCACCGACAAGCAGGTGGTCGAGGAGGTGCTGTCGGAGTGCGGCCAGCACCGGCCCGAGGGACGGATCCTCTCCGCCGAACGCCAGCCCGACGAGCTGCCGGGCCTCGAGGCGCGCTGGAAGTTCGTCGAGGCGACCCTCGCCAAGGCGCCGCTGATCAAGTTCGTTCCCATGATCGGGAGCCTCGGGTGTCCCTACACCTGCAGCTTCTGCATCGACTCGACCGTGGAATACCAGCCGCTGGGCTTCGCCCAGCTGAGCGCCGATCTCGCTTTCCTGCTCACCAAGGTGCGGAACCCGATCGTCGGATGGC
>JAOUIC010000054.1 GCA_029884275.1 Gemmatimonadota bacterium
GCCGATGTCGGCGATCTTGGTGAAGATGCCGCCGGCGATCCGGAGCGCCGCCGCACCCAGCGACTCACCGATCGCGAACCCCAGGAAACAGGCGCCGGCCACGTCGGCGGGGATGAAGAGCAGGATGCCCAGCATGAACAGCAGCTCGACCGCGATGAGCATCATGCCGACGCTCATGCCGGCGCGGAGCGGGATTTCGGAGACCGGCCACCCCTTGCCGCGGAGTGCGGCGAAGGCCGTCCGCGAGTTGGCCAGGGTGTTGATCCGGATGCCGAACCACGCCACCCCGTAGCTCCCCGCCATGCCGATCAGCGAGAAGAGCAGGATGATGGCGATCTTCGGGAGCCCGAGGCCGGTGAGCAGGAAGTAGACGATGATGACCGCGCTGACGAAGAGCCAGAGCCCCATCAGGAACTTGCCCTGCTGCACCATGTAGGCCTTGCAGGTCTCGTAGATGATGTCCGAGACGTCGGCCATCGCCTTGTGCACCGGC
Organism: Gemmatimonadota bacterium; assembly: GCA_029884275.1. Taxonomy (GTDB): domain Bacteria; phylum Gemmatimonadota; class Gemmatimonadetes; order Gemmatimonadales; family GWC2-71-9; genus JADJOM01. Next base: position 494 of record JAOUIC010000054.1, read on the forward strand.
AGCTTCTTGACGGCGGCATAGCTCCACAGCCCGAACAGCAGGCCAAGCACGCACACCACCAGGCCGGAGAGCAGGATCTCGTGACCGGTGAAGCCCAGGAAATCCACCGACGCGAGGTCCGGGAGCTGAAGGTTGACCTCGCCTCCAGGCCGGTGTTCGGTGACCACCGGCGCGGCGGCGTCCTGGGCCTGGACCGGCGACGGAATGAGGGCGGCGCTCGTCACGAGCAGGGCCACGGCGGCAAGCCACGGCCTCACGCGGCGGCAGACTCCGTCCATCAGATGCATTCGGTTCTCCTCAGTAGGTTCCGCAATGAACCGGGCCGGGGACTGCCCGGCCCGGACGTCTAGTACGCGCCCCGCTCGTGGTGCGTCGGTTCCGCAGTGCTATGCACCCGGGTGAGAAACAGCTTGGCCAGCTTGTCGGCCTCGCTCTCGCCGGGCTGGTTGGTTTCCACCGTGACCAGCGTGTAGTGGCCCCCTTCGGCCTGGGCGCTCACGGCGACCTGCCCGATGGTCCCGGCGTAACGCCGGCGCCGAGGCGCCTCTTCGGTGGGCGCGAGCCGGGCCCCGAAGAAGGCGTTGGCCTGCGCCATCACGGCATCCGGCGCCAGCTGGGTCCGGTGGAAGTACTTCATCGGCTCAGGAGTCCCCGTACTCGTAGTACTCCACCCCGAGGTGGGTGATCACCGACTCACCCATGAGCCAGCGCAGCGTGTTCTTGAGTTTGGTGTGCTGGATGAACAGGTCGTGCTCGGGATACAGCCCCGGCGCGACCTGCGGGCTCTTGAAGTAGAACGAGAGCCACTCCTGGATGCCGGAGAGCCGGGCCCGCTGGGCCAGATCGAAGAACAGCGCCAGGTCGAGCACCAGCGGGGCGGCCAGGATCGAGTCGCGGCACAGGAAATCGACCTTGATCTGCATCGGGTAGCCACACCACCCGAAGATGTCGATGTTGTCCCACCCCTCCTTGTTGTCACCGCGCGGCGGGTAGTAGTTGATCCGGACCTTGTGGTAGATGTCGCCGTACAGTTCGGGGTAGAGCTGCGGCTGGAGGATGTACTCCAGCACGCCCAGCTTGGACTCTTCCTTGGTCTTGAAGCTCTCGGGATCGTCGAGCACCTCGCCGTCCCGGTTGCCGAGGATGTTGGTCGAGTACCAGCCCGCCACGCCCAGCATGCGGGCCTTGAACATCGGCGCCAGCACGGTCTTGAGCATGGTCTGGCCGGTCTTGAAGTCTTTGCCCCCGATCGCCACGCCGCGGTCGCTGGCGAGCTGCTCGATGGCCGGGACGTCGCAACAGAGGTTCGGCGCGCCATTCGCGAAGGGCACCCCTTCCATGATCGCGGCGTAGGCGTACAGCATCGAGGGGGCGATCGTAATGTCATTCGTCTCCATCGCCTTCTCGAACGAGGCCAGCGTCTGGTGTGCCGGGCCCGGCTGGATGAAGATCTCGGTGGAGGCGCACCAGACCATCACCAGACGGTCGCAGCCATGCTTCGCCTTGAAGTCGCGGATGTCCTTCCGGAGCGCCTCGGCCAGCTCCCGCTTGGTGCGGCCCGCCTTGACGTTCTTCCCTTCCAGTCGCTTCACGTAGTGCTGGTCGAAGACCGCTTGCATCGGCGTGACCGACTTGAGGAAGTCGCGGATCGGCTCCACATGCTCGTGCTTGTCCAGCACGCCGCAGTGCAGGCAGCTCTCGTAGGCGTTGTCCGGGACCGGGTCCCAGGCCCCGAAGACCAGGTCCTCCAGACTGGCAAGCGGGATGAAGTCCTTGATGAGCGGGGCCCGACCCTCGGTGCGCTTGCCCAGCCGGATGGTCCCCATCTGGGTGAGGGAGCCGGTCGGCCTGGCCATGCCGCGCCGGGCCAGTTCGACGCCAGCGATGAACGTGGTTGCGACGGCCCCGAGACCCACGGTGAGCACGCCCAGCTTGCCGGTGGCCGGGGCGACCGGCCGGGGGGATGTAGTCACGGAGACGACCCTTTCGGGGTGGCTGGCGGGATCGCGGCCACCCGATAGACATGCACGAAGCGCTGGACCACCGTGATGACAGACGTCAGCGCGAGGAACGCCACAATCCAGAACAGCACCAGGCCCCGCGGGCCAGCGCCCACCACGAGCGATGGGACCCCGAGCAGGACGATCCGCTCGGCCCGCTGAGCCATGCCAACCTGACAGTCGATCCCGAGGGATTCCGCCTTGGCCCGGGCGTAGCTCACGACCTGCGAAGCGAACCCCGCGACCAGGGCGAGCACGATGGCCAGATCGCGGTACGACACGCTCCCCTCGGCCGCCAGCAGGTAGAATAGGGCGACCCCGGTGAACGTTGCCGCATCGCCGATCCGGTCGAGGGTCGAGTCATAGAACGCCCCGAAACGGCTCACCGTCTGGTTGGCCCGGGCCACGGCACCGTCCAGCGTGTCCACCACCCCGCTCAGCAGATAGAGCAGGCCCCCTAGCTGTACCCGCCCCATCGCGAAGGCCACCCCTGAGGCCACCACGAAACTCGCACCAAAGGTGGTGATCGAATTGGGGCTGACGCCGGTGCGGATAAGGTACTCGACCAGCGGCCGCGTCAGGGCAAAGAAGGCCCGCTCGAGGGGTTTGATGATGAGCTTCACCAGACGCCAGTCCCTTCAACCGAGTGCGGCCGCTCACACCGTCAGGCTTCCGAAAAACCGCCGCAAAGGTAATCAGGGGAATGGTTTATAGGAAGCTGCACCGATACCTCGGCGCACCGGGATGTGGTGCGGAGGAGCGGCGCGCCGCGGCTCCGGGATCAGGGTGGATAGAGCAGGTACGGAATGCGCCTCGCCTCGAAGTCCAGCCTGGCAGCCCCCCAATCCTCCGCCAACTCCCGCCAGCGCCCGGCACCGGCCCCGGGTCCCGCCCCCGCCAGCAGACGATCGACACCCCCGCCACCGTAAAGCCTTCTCAGGTGACGAGATCCGGGTGGAAGGCTGACCGCTGAAGTCGTCGCCTCGATGGCATCCAGCAGCGCCAGGGCTGTCAGGGTCGGGTCGTAGCGCTCCCGGTCAGTGACGGTCAGCCGGATCCCGGCGAGCGCCGTGTCCCCGTATTTCCCGTCCCCAGGACGGACCGGGGTGAAGCCCACCCCGGCGAAGCGCACCCCCTCGAGACCCGCACCGCGGAGCCGCGCCAGCACTCCGGCAGTATCGAGCCCGGGCGCCCCGATCTGCTCGAAGGGGTAGTCACTGCCCCGCCCCACAGAGAGCGCGGTTCCTTCGAACAGGCACAGGCCGGGGTAGTGAATCAGCGCCTCGAGCGTGCGGAGGTTGGGCGAGGGCGGCACGAATGGCAGGCCGGTCTGGTCGAAGTACATCGTCCGCCGCCATCCCGAGGCCGGCACCACGACCAGATCGGTCGTCAGGGCGAGGTCGTGCCGGGCCAGCAGGGCGAGTTCACCGAGCGTCATGCCGTGACGCATCGGGACGGCGAGGAGGCCGACCGCCGAGCGGTAGGCGGTGTCGAGCACGTTGCCCTGCACCGCGCCGCCGATGGGATTGGGCCGGTCGAGGACCACGACCGGAATCCCCCGCGCCGCCGCCACGCGCATCACCTCGACGGTCGTCCAGAGGTAGGTGTAATACCGGGCGCCGGCATCCTGCAGATCGACCACCAGCACCTCGACGCCGTACAGCATCGCGTCGGTGGGTGCGGAATTCCGGCCGTAGAGGCTGTAGATTGGTAGCCCGGTCGCGGAATCGCGCGAGGAGGCAACCTCGGCGCCGGGGTCCGCGGTTCCCCGAAAGCCGTGCTCCGGGCTGAACAGCGCGACCAGGTGAACGCCCGCGCCCGCCAGCCGGTCGACTCCGCTGACGCCAGCGGCATCGATTCCCGACTGGTTGGTCACCAGCCCAACTCGTTTGCCGCGCACCAGGTGGAGGCTGTCGCTGAGCAGCACCTCCAGCCCCGGCCGGACCGCCGGTTCTCCCTTGGGAGTGGCCCGGGGACACCCGGCGCAAACCGTCACCCCCAGCAGGAATCCGAGCATCCCGTGCATCGCTTGCATCGCGCCTCGCTGTTTGCCGCCCTCGCGGCGCTGACCCTCTCCGCCGGGCCACTGGGAGCGCAGACCTCCCGGCGGTTCGGTCTCCGGGCCGATCCCGCCGTCCTCGACTCCGCCGCGGTGGAGCGACTGGCCGACACGCTCCCGCTCCGCGCCCGCGTGGCCCAGCTGGTCATGCCCTGGATTCCGGGAAGCTACGCCGCCTTCGATGACAGCGCCTTCACCGTGATGCAGGGGTGGGTGGACTCGCTGGAAGTCGGGGGGATCATCGTCTCGATCGGCTCCCCGCTCGACGTCGCGATGAAGCTCAACCGGCTTCAGTACCGGTCCGTGCTGCCCCTCCTCGTCGCAGCCGCTTTCGAGAGCGGCACCAGCATCAGGCTGACCGGCGCGACCCCCTTCCCGAGCAATATGGCGGTTGCCGCCGGTGGCCGGGAGCAGGACGCGTACGAGGTCGGCCGGGTGACGGCGCTCGAAGGGCGGTCGGTGGGGGTGCACCTGGCCTTCGCACCGGTGGCGGACATCAACAACAACCCCGCCAACCCCATCATCAACACCCGGTCCTTCGGCGAGGATCCCGCAGCCGTGGGCCGACTGGTGAGTGCCGCGGTCCGCGGCCTGCAGGAGAACGGCATGCTCGCCACCGCCAAGCATTTTCCCGGGCATGGCGACACCGAGACGGATTCCCACATCGCCCTGCCGGTCATCAAGGCGACCTGGCCCCGGTTCGATTCCCTCGAGCTGGTCCCCTTCCGGGCCGCGGTGGATGCCGGCGTGGCCTTCGTGATGTCCGCGCACCTCGCGGCGCCGGCCCTCGCGTCCGCGCCGGACCGGCCGGCGACGCTCGACCCGGCGGTCATGAGCCAGCTGCTTCGCGACTCGCTCCATTTTGGCGGCATGGTCGTGACGGATGCCCTCGAGATGGGCGGGATCGTGAGCAAGTATGGCGCGGCCGAGGCGGCGGTCCTGGCGTTCGAGGCGGGTGCCGACCTGCTGTTGCAACCCACCGACCCAGGCGCCGTCATCGAGGCGATGGTGACGGCGGTGGAGTCGGGACGGATCAGCGAGGAACGACTCGACCGGTCGGTCCGTCGGCTCCTCCGTCTCAAGCACCGGCTCGGGCTGTTTGCCAGGCGCTACGTGCCCCTGGACAGCGTGCCGGAGGTGGTCGGGAGCGGCAGGTTCCTCGAGGCCGCGCGCGACATCGCGCAGCGGTCCCTGGTGCTCGCCGTGGACAGTCTCGGCAGCGTGGACAGCCTCCGATCGGGCCGCCGCAGCATCGCGCTGGTCACGTATGGCGAGGACAACGCCGCCACCGTCGGCGGTACGCTCCACCGGCGGCTGCGGGACGCCGGCCACCGGGTCACGCTCTTCCGCCTCTGGCCGGCCAGCGGGGAGGCCAGCTTCGATTCCGCCCGCGCCGTCATCAGGCGGAGCGAGTACACGGTGTTCGCTGCGTCGGTGAGGGTGAGCGCGTGGAAGGGGAGCGTCGGCCTCCCGGATCAGGTGGCCGAGCTCATCGACCGGACCATGCGGCGGCGGAATGCCGTGCTGGTCTCGCTCGGCTCCCCGTACATCGGCCTGCAAGTGGCGCATCTCCGCAGCTACCTGATCGCCTGGGACTCACGCAGCCTGGCCGAGTGGGCCGCGGCACGTGCCCTGACGGGAGAAGCGTCGATCACCGGCCGCCTGCCCGTTTCCCTTCCTCCGAGGTTTCCCGTCGGCTCCGGGCTGCAGCGCGCGGGGCGGGGCTGGGAGTGAAGCGCCTCCGCTGGCTGAGTCTGCTCCCCGGACTGGCCGGCTGCTCCCTCAACCCTCCCCCGCAGCCTGCCGCGTTGCCGCCTCCAGGATGGTCGCGCGTCACGCGCTTCCTGGATTCCGCCGTGGCCGACAGCGCGGCTCCGGGTGCCGTCCTCGCGGTAAGCATCGAAGGCCGGCGCCTCTACCACGGGACCGGCCGGCTCGGCGCGGACGACGGGTCCGCGCCGGACAGCACGACGATCTACGACCTGGCGTCACTCACCAAGGTCGTGGCCCTCACCACGCTGGTGCAGCTCCTGGTCGAGGCCGGGGACCTCGGCCTCGACGTGCCCGCGGCGCGGTACGTGCCGGCCTTTTCCGGCGGCGGGCGCGATTCGGTGACACTGCGGCAGCTGCTCACCCACTCGAGCGGCCTGCCGGCGTGGCGTCCGCTCCACCTCCAGTCCGCCACTCGAGCCGAAGCCTTCGCCCTGGCGGACACCACCGCCCTCGAGGCGCCACCCGGCACGCGATACACCTACTCCGACCTGGGCGCGATCGTGATCACACAGGTCGTGGAGGCGATGACCGGCCGGCGGCTCGACACCCTGGTCGGCGAGCGGCTGACTGAACCGCTGCAACTCCGCGAGACCGGGTTCCTTCCCGCACAGGAACTGGCCCCCCGCATCGCACCCACCGAGAACGACCCGTGGCGCGGGCGCACCCTCAGAGGTGAGGTGCACGACGAAAACGCGAGCCGACTGGACGGAGTGAGCGGCCACGCGGGGCTCTTCGCCTCCGCCCGCGACCTGCTCGTGATCGCCGACTGGCTCATCGCCCGGTGGCACGGCGCAGACGGCCCGGCGGCGGCGCAATGGACCCGCGAGTTCACCCGGCGGCAGGATCTCCCTCCCGGCTCGAGCCGGGCGCTGGGCTGGGACACGCCCTCGGAGGGGAGCAGCGCGGGCACGCGGCTCGGCCCCGGGAGCTTCGGCCACACCGGGTTCACCGGCACCTCGATCTGGGTCGACCCGGCGCACAGGCTGGCAATTGTCCTGCTCAGCAACCGCGTCCATCCCACCCGCCAGAATCCGCGGTGGGGGCCGGTACGCGCGGGTGTGGCGGACCTGGTGAGCGCGCTATGGGACAGCTCCGGGCCCAAGCCGGCGGGCGATCTCCCCTCACCTTGAGCTAATCCTCGCCCGGACAATCACTTAACGCCGATGGCAGGAAGTCGAAGGAATTGACACGGGGCGGCCACTGTTTCTACCTTGCATGGTGTGAGTCGGCAGCGCGCGTGGCCGGAGCGGCATCCAGCAGCACCCTAAGGAGCGACGAAACAATGGACAGCACCCAGCAGCAGACGGCGACCGGATTCCAGCTGATCCTCACCGATCGCGCCACCGCGGAAGTGACGAAGTTCATCGAAGCCGAGGAGATCGCGAAAGACACCGCGGGCCTCCGCGTCAGCGTGATGCCGGGGGGCTGCTCGGGCTTCAAGTACAGCCTGAACATCGAGGAGACCTCCCTCGAGGATGACGCGGTGGTCGAGGTCAACGGCATCCGGGTGTTCGTCGACGGATTCAGCATGCAGTACCTGCATGGCGTGACCATCGACTACACCACCTCGATGCAGGGGTCCGGCTTCACCTTCAGCAACCCGAACGCCACGGGCGGCTGCGGCTGCGGAACCAGCTTCACCGCGTGACCTGAGGCCGCTTCGATCCTGTAGCGCCGCACCGCCGTGCGGCGCTACTTTTTTTCGGGCGTCACCCCCTCCCCCGCCTCGACTCCCATAGGAAGGCCGCCCTGTCCCCACTTGATCTCGTGGTCATCGCGCTCTATCTGGGCACCACTCTCGGGGTGGGCG
>JAOUIC010000562.1 GCA_029884275.1 Gemmatimonadota bacterium
ATCCGATGCCTCATCGATCCGATCGTGGAGCCGATCGGGTTCGGCTTCTTCGCCTCTCTCGAGCGATACGGTGCGGCGCGCCGGCGGTACCCGGATGCTCCCCTCTTCATGGGGGTGGGCAACATCACCGAGCTGACCAGCGCCGATTCCACCGGGGTCAACGCCCTGCTGATCGCCATCTGCGAGGAGCTCGGCGTCGATGCGGTGCTCACCACAGAGGTCATTCCCTGGGCCCGGGGTGCCGTCCGGGAAATCGACATTGCGCGGCGGCTCATGCACCACGCCATCAGCCGAGGGAGCCTCCCCAAGGGAGTGGACGACCGGCTGGTGACGGTCAAGGACCCGGTGGTCCTGACCTACTCCGAGGAGGAGCTGCGGGAGGTCCAGCGGCAGATCACCGACTCCAACTACCGCATCTTCTCCGATCGCGAGACGATCACCGTCTTCAACCGCGAGCAGTTCATCCGCGGCTCCGAGATCCAGGAGATCTTCGACCAGCTCGGTGTCCTCGATCCGTCGCACGCCTTTTATCTCGGGAAGGAGTTGGCGAAGGCGCGCCTGGCGATCGCGCTCGGCAAGACCTACCGCCAGGAAGGCCAGCTGGCGTGGGGCTACCTCACCCCTCCCGAGGACCCGAAGCGGGAGCACTTCAGACCCAGTCCAAAGCGACCGCCCGATGGCTGATCTGCCGCTGGTCGAGGCGATCGACCCGGATCTCACCCCCGTCGCGGCGGCGGAGCACTTCCTCGGCCAGCCGCACCTCCTGCTGCTCGACAGCGCCAGCGACCCGGCGCGACTGGGGCGGCACTCGTTTCTGGCAGCGGCTCCGGTCAGGGTCATCCACCAGAAAGGCGGGGCCGACCGGACTGCGCTCCAGCACGCCCGCGGCCTGCTGACCGAACTCCGGCGGGAGGCGGTCCCCGGCCTGCCACCGTTCCAGGGCGGCCTGGCCGGGTTCCTGAGCTACGACTACGGCGCCCTCCTCGAGCGGCTGCCGCCACACCGCCACGACGACCTCGCCCTGCCAGATGCCGTGCTGGGCCTGTACGACTGGGTCATCGCGTGGGATCATGTCGCGCGGTCGGCCTGGATCATCTCGACCGGGATCGGCCCCGACGGCGCGGCGCGCGCGACACGTGCCCGCGAGCGGCTGCAGTGGGTGACCCGGGTCCTCGGAACCCGAGCCGCCGGCGCCGCCGGACGGCGCCTGACCGGATACCAGGCCGGCGTTCCGGCGCCTGCCTTCGCCGTCAGCCTGGGAGATCGCGCCGCCGGCATCGGGATGCGCTCGACCTTCACCCGCGACGGCTACCTCGACGCGGTCAGGCGGGTGCGGGAGTACATCCTCGCCGGCGACATCTTCCAGGCCAATCTCTCGCAGCGCTTCGAGGCCCCGCTCGAGGAGGATCCGTGGACCCTGTACCGCCGGCTCCGGGAGGTGAACCCCGCGCCCTTCGCGGCGTATCTCGAGCATGACGGCATGGCCGTCCTGTCGGCCTCGCCGGAGCGGTTCCTCCAGCTCGATGCCGCGGGACGCGTCGAGACCAGGCCGATCAAGGGCACGCGGCCGCGCGGCTACATTCCGATTCACGACGCCGCCCTGGCCCGCTCGCTCAGCGAGAGCACCAAGGACCGGGCCGAGAACCTCATGATCGTGGACCTCCTGCGAAACGACCTGTCACGGGTCTGCCAGCCCGGCTCGGTGAGGGTGCCGGAGCTGTTCGCGCTGGAGGAATACCGCACGGTCCACCATCTCGTCTCGACGGTGACCGGCCAGCTGGCGCCGGGCCGCGACGCGACGGATCTTCTGGAAGCCACCTTTCCCGGCGGCTCGATCACCGGGGCGCCCAAGATCCGGGCGATGGAGATCATCGCCGAGCTGGAGCCGACGCAGCGCGGGATCTACTGCGGATCGATCGGCTACCTGAGCGTGACTGGCGCGATGGACACGAGCATCGTGATCCGTACCCTGGTCGCGGCCGGCGGGCGGATCACCTTCTCGGTCGGGGGCGGCATCGTGGCCGATTCGGATCCGGAGGAGGAGTACCAGGAAACCCTCGACAAG
>JAOUIC010000563.1 GCA_029884275.1 Gemmatimonadota bacterium
CCCGCCGCGCGACTGGCCCCCGCGGCGAACAACTCGAAGTGGATCCCGGTGTAGTAGTCCAGCCCCCGCACCTCACCCAGGTCGTAGACCAGGTGGGACCGGTCGGCCGCGCTGAGCGCGGCGTCAAGCGCCAGCAGGTGGTCGAGCCCGGGACGGCACTCTGCGGGGGCGGCTGCCCGCGCCTGCTCCAGGGCCGGGCGCCGGCCGATCACGAAGGCCAGGGTTCCCAGGGAGACGGCGAGGGCGGGGGCTCCGGCGAGGGCGCGGGAGAGGTTGCCACGGTCCTTGCGGTCGATCCAGCGCCGGACCGCGGCGCGCTCGTCCTCGGGAATGGCCGAGAGGCCTGGGCGGAGCACGCCGACATGACCGAGGTTGAGCTGAAAGTCGGAAAGGCCGGCGACCCGGGCGAGGGCGAGGGTGAGTCGGACGATCTCGATGTCGGCGTCGAGCCCTGGCTCATCGATGAGTTCCGCTCCCGCCTGCAGGGTCTCACGCGGCCGGCCACCACGCTCCGGCTCCTGCCGGTAGACCTTGCCGCTGTAGCTCAGCCGGAGCGGTCGGGGCGCGGCGCGGAAGGTGGTAGCGGCGACCCGTGCGAGGCTGGCGGTGAAGTCGTACCGGAGGGCGAGCATGCGGCCGTCGCGGTCGGGGAAGCGGATCAGGCGCTCGGCGACTTCCGGGCCGCCGGCCACCAGGAAGACTTCCTCGTACTCGAAGGTGGGCGTCAGCAGCTCCTGGTATCCCGCGCCGGTGAGGAGATCCCCGACCGTCCGCAGCAGCCGGCGCCGGCTCTGCGCCGCCGGGCCGGTGAGGTCGGCTGCGCCGGGCGGCAGCGCGGCGACGGGGCGGGTCACGCCGCCGGCCCGGCCGAGCCGAGGATGTAGCGGACGCTCTTCACTCTCCGGCCTTCCATCTCTACCACCTCGAACTGGTCCCTGCCGGCGATGACGCGGTCCCCCGGCCTCGGCAGGCGGCCAATCTGGCCGAAGACGTAGCCGCCCACGGTGGTGTAGTCGGTGTCATCGAGCTGCAGCTCATGGGCCGCGTTGAAGTCGGAGATCGACAGGCCGCCGTCGAGGAGGTATGCGTCTTCCGGCACGGGCTTGGCGCGCTCCGCCCGGTCGTACTCGTCGAAGATGTCTCCCACGATCTCCTCGAGCAGGTCCTCCATGGTGACGAGGCCGGCGGTGCCGCCGTACTCGTCGAGCACGATCGCGAGATGCACTTTGAGCCGCTTCATGTCGGCCAGGACGTCTTCGACCTCCCTGGTGCCCGGGACGAACACCGGGGGCCGCATGATGGCGCCGACCAGCGCGCCGGGCTCGCGGCGGACAGCGGTGAGAATGTCCTTGGCGTGCACCACCCCGACCACATCGTCGAGCGACTCGCTGCAGACCGGGTAGCGGGAGCGGCGGGCATCGGCCACGATGTCGGCGGCCGCCTCCACGGTGAGGTCGCGGTCCATGGTGACCATCTGGGTCCGGGGCGTCATCACCTCCTGCGCGGTCTTCTCGCTGAACTCGAAGACACCCTCGAGCAGGCGGGCATCCTCCTTGCCGAGGCTTCCGCCCACCTCACTCTGCTCGACCAGCATCCGGATCTCTTCCGGCGAGTGCAGCCGCTCGTGGTCCCGGGGGGGGCGGATGCCGCCGATGCGCAGCAGCCGGTTGGCGGTGCCGTTGAGCACGGCGATGGGGCCGGCCATGAGCCAGGCGAACCCCATCAGGGGCGCCGCGAGGTAGGCGCTCACCTGCTCTGGATAGAGCAGAGCGACCGCCTTGGGCATGAGCTCGCCGAGGATGATGTGCAATGCGGTGATGATGGTGAAGGCGATGGCGATGGAGATGCCGTGGGCGGCGATCTCATCGAGGGTGCCGGGCAGCCAGCCCAGGGCGCCGTGCACCACGCTGGCGAGGGCCGGTTCGCCGATCCACCCGAGGCCGAGCGAGGCGAGGGTGATGCCGAGCTGGGTGGCCGAGATATAGCGGTCGAGGCTCTGGGTCGCCTTGCGGGCCAGGGCGGCCTTCCGGTCTCCCCGCTGCGCCATCTCGTCGAGCCGGGC
>JAOUIC010000564.1 GCA_029884275.1 Gemmatimonadota bacterium
GGTCGAGCAGGGCCATGACGTGATCGGCGCGACGATGAAACTGTTCTGCTACGGCGACAGCGTCCCCGACCGCCCCTGCTGCTCCCTCGACTCGATCCAGGACGCCCGGGACGTCTGTTCACGACTCGGGATTCCCCACTACGTGCTGAATCTCGAGGACCGGTTCAGCCAGTCGGTGATCGTCAATTTTGTCGAGGAGTACCGCCGCGGACGGACACCGATTCCCTGCGTGCGGTGCAATTCGTTCACCAAGTTCCGCGATCTGCTGGCGCACGCCGACGCGCTGGGCTGCGGGCGCATCGCGACCGGGCACTACGCCATCGCCCGCGACGGCCGGCTCCACCGGGGACGCGACGCCGCCAAGGACCAGAGCTACTTCCTCTGGGGCATCGACCGGTCGGTGGTGGCGCGGATGGCCACCCCGGTCGGGGAGATGACCAAGGGCGAGACCCGGGAGTACGCCCGCCGGCTCGGCCTCTCGACCGCGGACAAGCCGGAGTCGGTCGAGATCTGCTTCGTGCCGGATGACGATTACGTCGCCGTCCTCGAGCAGCATCTCCCGGCTGACGATCCGGCGCTCAGCCCGGGGCCCTTGGTGACTGTGGCCGGCGACGTCATCGGCACCCACGCCGGCTTCGCGCGCTACACCGTGGGTCAGCGCAAGGGACTCCCCGGTGGCGCATCGGAGCCGCGCTACGTGGTGGCGATCAGACCCGAGCGGCGCGAAGTCGTGGTCGGCGGCGCCGACGACCTCCTCGGCCACCGGTTGGCGCTGGACGAGGTGAACTGGCTGGCGGATCCACTGGGCGCCGGCGACCGCTGCGAGGTGCAGGTCCGCTACCGCGCCCTGGCCGTCCCCGGCGAGGTGCTCGCGGTCCACGGTCAGCGGATGGAACTGCTGCTGGCCCGACCCGTAAAGGCGATCACGCCGGGACAGTCGGGCGTCCTGTACGGCGGCGGAGGGCAGGTTCTGGGAGGAGGAGTCATCGCATGATGTCCCGAGTGGCGCTCCTGGCTGGTTTCGCGATCCTGGCGCCGGGGCTGCTGTCGGCACAGTCGCGCCGCGCGATCGGCATCGAGGAGTTCATCACCACCCCGGTGGTCAGCGACCCCCAGCCCGCCCCGAACGGGAAGGTCGTGGCGTTCACCGTGACGACCGCGTCACTGGAGGACAACCGGAGCTTCTCGAAGATCTGGATCGCGGAGCTGGCGACCGGCGAGAGCCGCCAGTTCACTGCCGGCGAGGGGAACGATCGCGCCCCCCGCTGGGCACCCGACGGAGACCGCCTCGCCTTCGTCTCGACCCGGGGCGGTTCGGCCCAGCTCTGGCAGATGGACGCCGCTGGCGGCGAGCCGGTCCAGCTCTCCAGGTTCGAGCACGGCATTACCGACTTCATCTGGTCGCCGGACGGAAAGAACATCTTCTTCTGGGCCGACGTGCCCTGGGGCGATTCGCTGGAGGCCGCCCGCCGGGCGGCGCCCTACCCGACCGAGGCGCGGATCTTCACCGACCTGTACTACCGCCACTGGAACGAATGGCGGCTCGGCATACGCTCGCACGTCTTCCGCCTCACCCTGCAGGACGGCTCGGTGGCGGATGTCACCCCCTTCGACCGGGACGTGCCGCCACTCGCGCTGGGCGGGAGCGATGTGGCGGTCTCTCCATTCGGCACCGAGCTCGCGGTGGTGTACAACCCCGACTCGTCGCTGGCCACCAGCACCAACAACGAGATCTACGTGATGGGGCCCGACGGCTCCGCGCGCCAGGCCGTCACGAACGCCGCCGGGAACGACCACTCGCCACAGTACTCCCCCGACGGCCGGCAGCTGGCGTACCTCGCCATGCCCACACCGGGATTCGAGGCCGACCGCACGCTGCTGATGGTGTACGATCGCGCGTCCGGCCGCCGCACCGCGGTCACCGGGCGGTGGAACCGGAGCATCCAGGCGTTCCGGTGGCTGCCCACGGCGACCGCGGTGATCGCGGAGGTGGAGGAACGTGGCGGGGTCGCGCTCTACCGGATCGAGGTGCCCTCGGGACGAACCCAGCGGCTGGTGT
>JAOUIC010000565.1 GCA_029884275.1 Gemmatimonadota bacterium
GGCTGGCTCGAGTCGCGATGGGCCGACATCGAGCCGCTCATCCTGCAGGCGGGGTTTGCGAGGGCCACGCTCGATCCGCGAGGCTACCGGCGTGGTGGGCTCGCATCCGAGCTGCCGGTCGTGCAGACGTAATGCGGCTGTTCGCGGCCATCCCGCTCGGAGGCGAGGCGGAGGCCGAGCTCCGACGCTGGCTCGAGCGGTTCCGTTCGCGCGGATGGCCGGTGCGGTGGGCCAGGGACGACGGGCTGCACCTGACGCTGAAGTTCCTTGGGGAAGTGGACGAGGACCGCGTGCCGGCGGTGGAGGAGATCTTCGTCAGGGCCTGCGCCGGGACGCCCCGGCTGTCGCTGGTTGCGAACGAGTTCGGGGCATTTCCCAACACGCGGCGGCCGAGGATACTGTGGGCCGGCTTCGACGCGGACCCGGCGCTGGAGTTGCTGGCCCACCGGATCGAGCAGCAGTACGAGCGCCTGGCCTTCCCGGTCGAGGGCCGGCCATTTCGGCCACATGTGACGCTGGGTCGCGTCAAGGAGGGAGCATGGCTGCCGGGCGACGCCGCCGGAGAGCTGGAGGAGGCCCGCCCGGCGGCAACGTTTCTGGCGGACCGGGCGGTCCTGTTCGAAAGCCGTCTCGGACCGGGAGGAGCGCAGTACCGGGCGGTTCGGGAGGTGGCACTGGGTACCTGAGGCTGGGCGCGGGATGGCTTGGCCGGCTGCTGCTGATCCTGGTGCTCGCGGCCGCCATCAGCGGTCTCTGGCTGTTCCGTTCCGAGTTGCTTCAGGCCGTGCGCCCGAAGGCGGAGCGCGCGCGCGAAGTGCTGACGGACGAGGACACCGGCCGGCCAGGGCCCGAGTCGCTCACGCGGGCCCGCGACCGGATCGACAGCCTCCACGGATGGAGCCTGGATTCGATCGGCCTTCGCCGCACCGAAGTGGCCTCGCTGCTGGTGGCAGGGCTCTCCGATGGAAACATGGCGTACCTCGATTCCGTCGAGGTCCTGCCCGGCGGGAGTCGCCTGACGGTTCGCGCCAGGCTTCAGCTGGCGCGCGTGCCCGCCGGCATGCTCGGTCCGCTCGCCGGCGCGCTGGAGCCCTGGGAATGGGCCACACTTGCGGGCCCGCTCCGCGTGGGGGGCCGGGGATCCGGGACGTGGCGAATCGAGTCCCTGACGCTCAGGGCCGTCCAGTTCCCGGTCGAGACCAGCCGTCGGCTGATCGCGGCGGCCCTGCCGGACGCGGCGGGGGGCGCGGTGGGCGTCCAGTTGCCGGAGGGTTTGGCCAGCATGGAGCTGAGGTCCGGGGGAGCCATGGTGTACCGTACGGAGGCCAGATGACTGCGCGCCTGCTCATCGTCGACGATGAGCCCCGGATTCGGGATGCCCTCCGCCAGGTGCTCGAGTTCGAAGGGCACGAGGTGCGGACTGCCGGCTCGGGGGGCGAGGCGCTGACGATCTACCCCGAGTTCAGGCCCCACCTCGTCTTCCTGGACGTCAAGATGGCGGGGCTCGACGGGCTGGACACCCTGGGCCGGCTCCGGGATCTTGACCCCGGGGCCGTGGTCGTGATGATCTCGGGCCACGGGACGATCGCGACCGCGGTGGAGGCGACCCGCCGGGGGGCATTCGACTTCCTGGAGAAGCCGCTCGATTCCGACCGCCTCCTGGTGACGGTGCGCAATGCGCTGGAGCGGCAGGAGCTGGAAGGCGAGAACCGGCGGTTCCGCGACGCCTCCGAGTCGCGCTACGCGATGATCGGCGACAGCCCCGCGCTCGAGGCGGTGCGAGACACCATCACCCGAGTCGCCCGGGCCGACGCGAGGGTGCTGATTTCCGGCGAGAACGGCACCGGCAAGGAGCTGGTGGCTCGCGCGATCCATGGGAGCTCGTCGCGGCGGGGCCGCCCATTCGTGGAGGTGAATTGCGCCGCGATTCCGTCCGAACTCATCGAGAGCGAGCTGTTCGGTCACATGAAGGGATCGTTCACCGGGGCCGTCGCTGATCGGCCCGGCAAGTTCGAGCAGGCCGACGGAGGGACGCTGTTCCTCGATGAAGTAAGCGAC
>JAOUIC010000055.1 GCA_029884275.1 Gemmatimonadota bacterium
AGGTCGAGGACATCGCCAAGCGGATCATCGACTACGGCTTCCACCCGCCGACTGTCTCCTTCCCCGTGCCCGGGACGCTGATGATCGAGCCGACCGAGAGCGAGCCGAAGGAGGAGCTGGACCGGTTCATCAACGCCATGATCTCCATCCGCGGCGAGATCCGGGAGGTCGAGGAGGGGGCGGCCCCGCGGGACAACAACCTGCTGACCAATTCCCCGCACACGCTGGTGCAGGTCATCGGCGACAGCTGGGAGCGCCCCTACAGCCGCGAGCGTGCCGCGTTCCCCGCGGCGGGCCTCCGGGAGCACAAGACCTGGCCGACGGTGGGCCGGATCGACGGGGCGTACGGCGACCGGAACCTGGTCTGCACCTGCCCGCCGATGGAGGAGTACGGGAGCAACAGGGATTGAGTGGAGCCCGCTGGTCGCTGCTCGATGACCCCACCCCCCGACCGGGGTGGTACCACATGGCCCTCGACCTCGCCCTCCTCGGCGAAGCGGAGCGGCGGGGCGAGGGATTCGTGCGACTGTACCGGTGGCAGCCGTGGTGCCTGTCGTTCGGGCGCCACGAGCCCGCGCTCAGGCGCTACGACCGCGGGCTCATCGAGCGGCGTGGGCTCGATGCCGTCCGGCGTCCGACCGGGGGGCGGGCAGTCTGGCATGCCCAGGAACTCACCTATGCCGTCGCCGCGCCGGTCGAGCGCTTCGGGAGCCTGGCCGAGAGCTATCGCGCCATTCACCAGACCCTCGCGACCGCCATCACCAGCCTGGGCGCACCTGCCGCGATCGCGGGAGCCCGACCCACCCCCGCCGTGGGGGCCGGGGCGTGCTTCGCCAGCCCCGCCGGCGGGGAAGTCCTGACACGCGAGCGCAAGGTGGTCGGGAGCGCACAGCTCAGGCAGGGAGGCGCGTTCCTGCAGCACGGCAGCCTGCTCCTCGATGGCGACCAGATGCTCGTCTCGGAGGTCACCCGGGGAGCGACACCCGTGTCAGGGGAGATCACCCTCTCGCTGGCGGCGGGACGTCTCGTGTCGGATCGCGAGGCGGCGGAGGCCATCGCCGAGGCGGTGCTCGCCTGGGGGGATGCCTGGAGCCCCTTCGACCTCGATCCACAGTCTCTGGTCCAGCGGCACGCCGCGAGGTTTCAGGACCCCGCCTGGACCTGGTCACGGTAGCGCTCGCTCACGCATCGGCACTACAATTGGACTGACGATGCCCCGTCCATCGACCCTGCCGGTGGTATTCGCGCTGGCGTTCGCCGCGCCCGCCGCCCCTGCTGCCCAATCTCCGTCGGGCACGCTCGTCATCGCCGTCGCCCGCGAAGCCCAGAGTCCGGTGCCGACTCTCTGGCGCGGCGACCAGGCCAATCGCGAAATCTCCGACCTGTTGTTTCTCCGCCTGGCCAGCCTGGGCCCGGCGTTGGGCACCACCGATGACTCGTCGTTCGTGCCCCAGCTCGCCCACCGCTGGAAGCGCGTCGACGGGCGCACGCTGAGATTCGAGCTGGACCCGCGCGCCAGATGGCACGACGGAACGCCGGTCACTCCTCGCGACGTCGTCTTCGGATTTGACCGCGCGCGCGACCCGAAGCTGTCCCCGCAGGTCGCACTACTGCTCCAGCGCATCGAGTCGGTGACCGCCACTGGCAAGGACCGTGTCACGATCCGGTTCCGCGAGCGATATCCCGAGCAGATGTACGACGCGACCTACCACGCACCGCCGCTGCCTGCGCACCTCCTCGCCGCGATGCCGCCCGACTCCGTGGCCGGTTCGGAGTTCGCCGCGCACCCGGTCGGCAACGGCCCGTACACCTTCGGGCGACGCGTCGCCGGACAGTCGCTCGAACTGCTTGCCAATCCCACGTTCTTCCTCGGCACGCCGGGCCCCGCCCGCGTGATCTTCCTGCTCGCGGGCGACGCCGAGACGCGCGCCAACCTCCTCCTCAGCGGCAAGGCCGACGCCGTCGACAACATCTACACGCTCCCGAACCCGGCCCGGCTGGAGCGGCATCCCGACTTCCAGTATCTCTCGGTTCCCACGCTCTCCGTCGGATACGCCAACCTCAACCACCGGGACCCGTCCGACCCCTCCCGGCTCCACCCGCTCTTCTCGCATCCCGACCTGCGACGCGCCCTGGTGCTGGCGCTCAACCGCGAGCAGATCGCCGGGTCCGCGTACGGGCCCGCGACCCGGGTTCCCTCCGCGCCAGTCTCCGTCGTGCTGGAGCGCGCGGTCAAGGCGCCTCCACCACTTCCCTTCGACACCGCCGAGGCACGGCGCCTGCTCGCCCGCACCGGCTGGCGGGACACCGACGGCGACGGCACCATCGACCGGGGGGGGCGACCCCTCACCTTCTCCCTGATGGTGCCAGCCCCCGTGGCCGCCCGGCGGCTGATGGCGTCCCAGATGCAGGAGGCGTGGCGCCGGCTCGGCATCGCGGTCGAACTCGAGGTCGTCGAGCCCGGTCTCTACCACCAGCGCCGGGCCGAGGGCCGGTATGACGCCGAGATGGCCGGCGCCACACAGGATCCGACCCCTTCAGGTCTGAGCCAGAGCTGGAGTTGCGGCGCGATTGGAGCCGGGAACGTGGCCCGCTACTGCAACCCCAGGTTCGATTCGCTCCTCGCGCGCGCCGGCAGGAGCCCCAGCGACGCCCCCGCGCTCTGGCGGCGGGCGGTGGCGGTGCTGGCGGAGGATGTCCCGGCGATCTTCCTCGCGGCGCAGGTGTTCGTGGTCCCGGTCCACCGGCGCTTCGTCGGCGTCGTGGTCCGCCCGGACTCGCCCTGGGCCGATGTCTGGCGCTGGCGACTGGCGCCAGGTGCGGCACTTCCCCGGGACCGGCCGTGAATCGCTGGCTCCTCCGGCGCGCGGCCTCCGCGATGGGCACCTTCCTGCTCGCGTGCACGCTGCTCTTCTTCCTCATGCGGCTCACCCCCGGCGACCCCCTGCTCCGGCTGTCCGAGGACCGTCCGATGTCGCCGGAAGCGCTGGCCAACCTGCGGGCGCACTACGGGCTGGACCAGCCGGTCACGACCCAGTTCGTGGCCTTCGTCGGCGGCGTCCTCCGCGGGGATCTCGGCGCATCCATCGAGCATGGCGGACGGCCCGTCGTGAGCCTGCTCCGCGAGCGCCTCCCCGCCTCCCTGCTGCTGGGCGCGACCACCCTGCTCCTGAACTTCTCGCTGGGGATCGCGATCGGCGCGTGGCAGGCCCGGCACGCCGGGCGCCGGTCGGAGCGGTGGGTCGACCTGGCCGGCCTCGCCACCGCGTCGGCGCCGTCGTTCTGGGTCGCCATCGTCCTGGCATGGGCCTTCGGCACCGAACTTCGGTGGTTTCCCGTCGCCTTCATGTACGACCCGCTGCTGCCGGCCGACGCCAGTCCTCTGGCCCACGTCATCGACTACCTGCGGCACCTCGTCCTCCCGGCCGCGACCCTTACGATCGTGACGGTCGGCGTGACCGCGCGGTATCAGCGGGCCACCATGCTCGAGGCGCTGGCCATGGCTCCGGTCCGGGCGGCGCGCGCCAGGGGCCTCACCGAATCACGGGTCCGCTGGCGCCACGCCTGGCCCAACGCGCTCGGCCCGATGCTGGCGCTCTTCGGCCTCTGGCTACCCATCGTGGTCTCGGGATCGGTGTTCGTCGAGTCGGTCTTCGCCTGGCCCGGACTGGGCACCCTGGCCGCGGAGGCACTGGCAAGCCGCGACTATCCGGTGCTGATGGGAACGGCGATCCTCATCGCGGCGACGGTGGTCGCCGCCAGTTTCTTCGCGGACCTGGCGCACCGGTGGGTCGACCCGCGGCTCCGGACCACGTGACCGACTCACTCGGGGTCCCCGGCGCCCTGCCGCGCGAGCCCTCCGGCCGGGCCGGCGTCCTCCTGCTCCTCGCCCTCGGCGCGGCGGTCCTCCTCCTGCCGCCCTTCCTCCCCGATCCGCGGGCCCAACCCGACCTCGTCGCCGGCGTGCTCCTCCCTCCCGGGTGGGACCACCCGCTCGGCACCGACCACCTCAGCCGCGACGTCTTCGCCCGGCTGGTCTACGGCGGGAGGGTGTCGCTGGCGGTGTCCCTCGGTGCGGCGCTGCTCGCGGTGACTCTTGGAGCCGGGGTGGGGCTTGTCGCGGGCTATGCCGGCGGACGAACCGATGCGGTGCTGATGCGGGTGGTGGACGCGGCACTGGCCGTGCCGCGCCTCATCCTGCTGCTCCTCGTCGTCGCCCTGCTGGAACGGATCCCGCTCTGGGGGCTCATCCTGGCCATCGGCGCCACCGGCTGGCTCGGGACCAGCCGCCTGGTCCGCGCCGAGACCATGCGTCTGAGGACCATGGAGTTCGTGCGCGCGGCCTCTGCGCTCGGGGCCGG
Organism: Gemmatimonadota bacterium; assembly: GCA_029884275.1. Classification (GTDB taxonomy): domain Bacteria; phylum Gemmatimonadota; class Gemmatimonadetes; order Gemmatimonadales; family GWC2-71-9; genus JADJOM01. Next base: position 4,362 of record JAOUIC010000055.1, read on the forward strand.
CCACCTCCGCATCCTGCTCCGCCACCTCGCGCCCAACGTCGCGGGTCCGCTGGTGGTCGCCACGACCCTCGCCGCCGGCGACGTCATGCTGCTCGAGGCCGGCCTCTCCTACCTCGGGCTCGGCGTGCAGGCGCCGACGCCGTCGTGGGGCAACATGATCTTCGACGCCAAGCCCTACCTGGTCACCGCGCCGTGGGTCGCCGTCGCGCCCGGCATCGCGATCCTGCTCGGGGTCTTCGCGGTGAACCTGGTCGGCGAATCGCTCGGCCAGCGGTTCGGGGGACATCACCGATGACCCCCCTCCTCGAGGTTCGCGACCTCCGGGTCCGCATCACCCTGCCGGCGACCACGGTGACGCCGGTGGACGGGGTGAGCTTCTCCCTGAACCGCGGCGAGATGCTCGCGCTGGTCGGGGAATCGGGCGCCGGAAAGAGCCTCACCTGCCTGGCACTGCTGCAGCTGCTGCCGGCCGCCGCCAGCCTCGCCGCCGGCTCTACCGCTCTGCTCGACGGGCAGGACATCCTCGCGCTCAAGGGAGAGGCGCTGCGAAAGATCCGCGGCAAGCGCATCGCCATCGTCTTCCAGGATGCGGGAGCCAGCCTCAACCCGGTGCTCACCGTGGGCGACCAGGTGCGGGAGACGGTACAGGCCCACCTGCCGGTGACACGCGCGGAGGCCGAGGCCCGGGCAATCTCGCTGCTCGGCGAGATGGGACTCCCCGAGCCGGCCACCCAGTACGAGCGCTACCCGCATCAATTGAGCGGCGGCATGCGCCAGCGCGTCATGCTGGCGATCGCCCTCGCTGCCGAGCCGGAGCTCCTGATCGCCGACGAACCGACCTCCGCCCTCGACGTCACCGTCCAGGCCCAGATCCTCGCGCTCATCGACCGCGAACGCCGCACCCGGGGCCTCGGCGTGCTGCTGGTGAGCCACGACCTCGGTGTCGTGGCCACCCGGGCCGACCGGGTGGCGGTCCTCTACGCCGGCCAGATCGTCGAGGAGGCGCCGACCAGGGAGCTGTTCGGAGCCCCTTCCCATCCCTACACCCGCGGGCTGCTCGCTGCGATCCCCCGGCTCCGGGGCCCCTTCGTCGCCACGAGTCCGATGCCGGGCTCGGTGCCGGACCCGGCGTCGTGGCCCTCGGGCTGCCGCTTCGGGCCGCGCTGCCCGGAACGGTTCGCCCGGTGCGACACCACGCCGGAGATCACGCGGCACGCGCCTGGCCACGCCGTGCGATGCTGGCTCTCGGAGCGGGCCCGGTGAGCGAGCCGCTGCTCGTCGTTCGGGGCCTCTCGGTCGAGTACCGGGAGCGGGAGCTCTTCGGCCACGGCCGGCGTGTCCCGGCGGTCGAGGACGTCTCGCTCGAGATCTGTCGCGGAGAAACACTCGCGCTGGTCGGCGAGTCCGGTTCGGGCAAGTCGTCGCTGGCGCAGGCCATCGTCCGTCTGGTGGACGTTTCCGCGGGCGAGATCCGCTTCGCCGGTGACGACGTCCTCGCCGCCCGGGGGGAGAGCCTGCGCCGGCTTCGTCGGGGCATGCAGCTGGTGTTCCAGGATTCCGCGACCGCGCTCAATCCCCGGATGCGGGTTGGTGACGCCGTCGCGGAGGGGCTCATCATCCACCAACTTGTCCCGCCGGCGGAGCGGGCTGGACGGGTCGCGCAGTTGCTGGAGGAGGTGGGACTGGATCAGAGCCTCGCCAGCCGCTACCCGCGCGACCTGTCCGGCGGGCAGCGGCAACGGGTCGGCATCGCCCGAGCGCTGGCGGTGGACCCCGCCCTGCTGATCTGCGACGAGCCGGTGTCGGCGCTCGACGTCTCGATCCAGGCCCAGATCCTCGCCCTGCTCCGGGGACTGCAGCAGCGCCGGGGAATGGCCGGCCTCATCATCGCCCACGACCTCGCCGTGGTACGGCAAGTCGCGCAGCGAACCATGGTGATGTACCTCGGGCGGGTGGTCGAGTCGGGCCCGACCGAGGCCATCCTCGCAAGCCCCCGCCACCCCTACACCCAGGCGCTGATCGCGTCCGCGCCGGACCCCGACCCGTCCCTTGGGGAGGTCACCCCGGCCTTGCGGAGCGATCTCTCCACCGCCCGACCCGAGGGAGGATGCCCCTTCGAGCCGCGCTGCACCCATCCGCGGCGCGATGCGCGGTGCCGCGCCGAGCGCCCCGCCCTGCGCGAGGAGGGAGGCGTCAGCTCCGCCTGCCACTACGGCCCGTGACCGCACCCCAGTTCCCAGCCTGACCTGGTTGCCCACGGCTCCGGCGCACCATACCTTGGCCCCGATGACACGCCACCTCGTTTCCACCGGAACCCCATGGGAGCCGATCGTCGGCTACTCACGCGCCGTCCGGGTGGACCGCCACGTGCACGTGGCCGGCACCGCCGCGATTGGCGCGGACGGCCGGGTTGTCGGACCTGGCGACCCCCGCGCCCAGACCGTCCACATCCTGCAGGTCATCCAGCGAGCCCTCGAGGAGGCCGGCGCCCGACTCGACGATGTGGTGCGCACCAGGATCTACGTCACCGACATCCGGCAGTGGGACGCCATCGGGCGGGCCCACGGAGAGTTCTTCCGCGACATCCGGCCCGCCGCCACCATGGTCGAGGTGCGCCGGCTCATCGATCCCGAGATGCTGGTCGAGATCGAGGCCGAGGCCATCATCGCCTGAGGCCGTGCACACCATCGTCGTGGTCGACGCCTTCACCGACCAGCGCTTCCGAGGCAACCCGGCGGCGGTGTGCGTGCTGCCCGGCCCCGCCGACGAAACCTGGATGCGGGATGTGGCGCGGGAGATGAATCTGTCGGAGACGGCCTTCCTCCACCGCGTCGCGGATGGCTTCGCGCTCCGCTGGTTCACGCCCACCGTGGAAGTGGATCTGTGCGGCCACGCCACCCTGGCGAGCGCACACGTGCTCTGGCAGGATGGACACCTCGATCCCGGCGAGGCCGCCCGGTTCCACACCCTGAGCGGCCTCCTCACCGCGAGCCGCACGAACACCGAGATCCTCCTGGATTTTCCCGCGACACCCGCGATCGAGTCCCCCCGCCCCGCGGGGCTGGCCGACGCGCTCGGCCTCCTCCGATACCGCTGGGTGGGCGAGACCCGCTTCGACCTCCTGGTCGAGCTCGACAGTGAGGACACGGTGCGGGCCCTCGAGCCCGACATGAGCGCCCTCGGGCGGATCGAATGTCGGGGCGTGATCGTGACGGCCGCGGCCGATGGCGGCCGGCCGTACGACTTCGTCTCGAGGTTCTTCGCCCCCGCGGCCGGGGTGCCGGAGGACCCGGTCACCGGCTCGGCACACTGCGCGCTGGGCCCGTACTGGCGGCGGCGGATCGCACGGGATCGCCTGGTCGGATATCAGGCATCGGCGCGCGGCGGCACGGTCTCGGTCACCTGCCGGGGCGACCGGGTAGTGCTTGGCGGAGCGGCCGTCACGAGCCACCGGACCCTGCTGCTGTAATGACCCGCCACCCGGACGGCGGGTGCGCGACCTTTCGCCTCCACCGCGGGAGCGCCGGCTCATGATCGAGAATCCGCTCACCAGCGAGGACGCGGCGGAACGGGCCCAGTTCCTTCACTTCGCGGTGAGGGCGGGGCCGCCGGTGTTCTTCCTGTTGTGCGCGGCGGAGTCCTTTCTCCTGATGAAGGACAGGATCGGCGGCGGGCTGTTCCTGATCCTGCTGCT
>JAOUIC010000566.1 GCA_029884275.1 Gemmatimonadota bacterium
ATGTTGATCCGGGTGGCGCCCAGCGCCTTCCGCACCCCGATCTCGCGGGTGCGCTCCGTGACCGACACCAGCATGATGTTCATGATCCCGATGCCGCCCACCACCAGGCTCACCGCCGCGATGCTCGCGAGGAGTGTGGTGAAGATCTGGGTCGCCGCCTGCTGGGTGGCGAGAATCTCCTGGGAATTGCGGATCATGAAGTCGTTGTCCGCGCCGGGCCGGATCTTGTGCTCGCGCCGCAACACCCGCTCGATGTCCACCATCCCCTGCTCGATGGGCAGTTCGCTCTTGACCTCGACGGTAATCGAGCGGAGCCGGTCGGTGCCGAACACCCGGTAGCGTGCGGTATTGAGCGGGACAACGATCTGCTCGTCCGGATTCTGCCATGACTGCGTGCTCGTGCCCTTGGGCTCGAGCACGCCGATCACTTCGAATGGGATGCCCCGCACCAGGATGCTCTGGTTGATGAGCGCGGCGGGGTTGGCGTTCAGCATTTCCGGGATTTCGGATCCCAGGACGGCGTAGCGCTGGCGGGCCTCGTCGTCCCCGGCGGTGAAGAACCGCCCGTGGGCCAGTTTGAAGCGCTTGACTTCGAGCCAGTTGGCGGTCGAGCCGGTGATCGTGGTGTTGATGTTGGTGCCGAAATACTTGACCTGCAGCTGGTTCATCATCTCCGGCACCACCGCCTTGAGCAGCGTCGCGTCGCGCGACAGCGCCTCGGCGTCGTCGGTGGTCATCCCGACCCGCGTCCCCTGCGCCACCCCCCGTGACATCATCATGCCGGGGTAGACCTGCAGCACGTTGGAGCCCATCGCCGCGATCTGGTCTTCCACCGCCTTCTGGGCGCCGGTGCCGAGCGCCACCATGGTGATCACCGCCGCGACCCCGATGATGATGCCGAGGGCGGTGAGGATGGAGCGCAGCGCGTTGGCCTTAATTGAGCGCAGCGCTACCATGAGCGTCTCGCCGATCAGCATGGTTATGGCCTCCCGCCGCCCTGGGCCGGCGACGACGACGGTTGCTGCTGATTGGAGCGCATGCCGGGCAGGCCGCCGCCGCCGGTCATCCGGTTCATCCGCTCGGTGAATTCCTTCTGTGACTGGATCAGGCTGGCGCTCGGCAGGATCAGCACCGAATCCCCCACCTGGAGCCCCGAGGCCACCTCGGCGTAGTCGAGGTCGGTGAGTCCGGTGGTGATGTTAGTCGCCACCGGCCTGCCGCCGCGCTGCACGAAGACGATGTAGCGCCCGCCGAACCGGTTGTCGCTCATGGCGGGACGGCCGCCGCCACCGGGGCCTCCCCCCATCCCCTGGAACACCTTGCGGAGCAGGGCGCGCTCTTCAGCAGTGATCTCCCCGCCACTCATCCGCTTGCTGAAGATCGCGCGGACCTGCGTCTCGGTGACGCCGGCGGGGAGGACGATGGTCTGGCCGTTCGGCCCCGTCATGGTGTTGGCCGCGGGCTTCTCCTCGGCCGGCTTGGCATCGCCCTTTTCCTTGGCGCTGTCCGCCTTCGGAGACGCCGTGGCGACCGCCAGCTGTGCCTTCACCTCTTCCGGAGAAAGCCCGAGCACCCCCGCCGCGCTCTCCACATCCCGCTGGGTCCGGAGGGCGGAGTTCGGCACGGCCAGGACGCTGTCCCGCCGGCCCACGTGAATCTCGACTTCGGCGTTCATGCCCGGCTTGAGCAGCCCTTCCCGGTTCTCGATCCGGACCAGCACCGGGAACATGGTGACGTTCTGCTGGGTCACCGCCATCGGCTCGACCTTGAGCACCGAGCCCTGGAACGGGCGATTGGGATAGGCGTCCACCGTGACGGTGCTGCGGAGGCCCTGCTGGATCTTCCCGATGTCGGTCTCGTCCACCAGGGTCCGGACCTGCACCAGGTTGAGGTCGGCCATCTTGAGGAGGACCGTGCCGCCCCCCACGTCCCGGGTGGGCGACGAGATCACTTGGCCGCGCTCGACGCTCTTCTCGATCACGGTGCCCGAGATCGGCGATCGCACGTCGGTGTCCTCCAGCTGGATCCGCGCGTTCTCCACGTCCACCTG
>JAOUIC010000567.1 GCA_029884275.1 Gemmatimonadota bacterium
GCAGGTTGATCCCCACCAGCACGTCGAACTCGCCCAGCCGGAGGCCGCGCAGGATCTCCATCCGCTCGATCGTGTCGATGTCGGAATGGAGGTAGCGCACCCGGACACCCACCTGCTGCAGGTAGTCGGTGAGGTCCTCGGACATTCGCTTGGTCAGCGTCGTGACCAGGACGCGCTCCCGCAGCCGGGCGCGCTCGCGGATTTCGCCGAGCAGGTCGTCCACCTGGCCCTTGACGGGACGAATCAGCACTTCCGGGTCGACCAGGCCCGTCGGCCGGATGATCTGCTCCACCACGTGGCCGGCGGAGAGCGCCAGCTCGTACTCGCCGGGGGTGGCCGAGACACAGATCACCTGCTGGACAATCGCCTTGAACTCCTCGAACCTGAGGGGGCGGTTGTCCATCGCGGAGGGGAGCCGGAAGCCATACTCGACGAGGGTCTGCTTCCGCGCGCGGTCGCCGTTGTACATCCCGCCGATCTGCGGCAGCGAGACGTGGGACTCGTCCACGACGACCAGAAAGTCGGCCGGGAAGTAGTCGAGCAGGCAGGCGGGGCGTTCGCCCGGCGCGCGGCCCGAGAAATGGCGCGAGTAGTTCTCGACCCCGGCGCAGGTGCCGACCTCGAGCAGCATCTCGATGTCGAAGGTGGTGCGCGACTCCAGCCGCTGCGCCTCGAGCAGCTTGCCCGCCAGCCGGAGCTCGCTCAGCCGCTCCGCGAGCTCGGCGCGGATCAGCTTGACCGCGCGCTCGATCGTCGGACGCTGGGTGACGAAGTGCGTGGCGGGGTAGATCGCGCAGCGGTCCAACGGAGCGATGACGTGGCCGGTCAGGGGGTCCACCCGCGAGATCCGCTCGACCTCATCCCCCCAGAACTCGACCCGCACCGCCTGCTCGGCATACGCCGGGAAGATCTCGACCGTGTCGCCCCGCACGCGGAAGCTGCCCTGCTCGAAAGCGACGTCGTTGCGTCCGTACTGGATCCGCACCAGGTCGGCCAGCAGGGCGTCGCGGCCCCGGGCCTCCCCCACCGCCGCGGTCACAAGCAGCTTGCGGTACTCGACGGGGTCGCCCAGCCCGTAGATGGCGCTGACTGTGGCGACGATGACCACGTCCTCGCGTTCCATGAGGCTCGAGGTCGCCCGCAGCCGGAGACTCTCGATGTCCGCGTTGATGGAAGCGTCCTTCTCGATGTAGACGTCGGTCTGGGGAACGTACGCCTCGGGCTGGTAGTAGTCGTAGTACGAGACGAAGTACTCCACCGCGTTGCGGGGGAGGAACTGGCGGAGCTCGCCGTAGAGCTGAGCGGCGAGGGTCTTGTTGTGTGACATGACGAGGGTCGGCTTGCCGCAGTTGGCGATGACGTGGGCGAGCGTCATGGTCTTGCCGGAGCCGGTCACCCCGAGCAGCGTCTGGTACCGGTCACCCCGCGCCAAGCCCTCGGTCAGCTCCGCGATGGCGCGGGGCTGATCGCCCGCCGGTTCGAATGGCGCGATGACCTCGAAGGAGACGCCGGACATGGCGCCAATATACCAGTTTCGGCTTTTCTTCGGAATCCGGCTCGATCGGAGTCCGCCGGGATGGGTCAGCCCGAGCTGGCCGCGAGAATCGCCTTCCACTCGGCCGGACTCACCGGCATGACGGACAGGCGGGAATTGCGTACCAGGGGAAGGCCGGCGAGCGCCGGGTTCTGCTTGATCGTGGCCAGTGGCAGGGGAACCGGGAGGCGCCCAACCGCCTCCACTTCGACCGCGACGAATCGAGGGTCGTTCTGGCCCGGCTCGGGAAAGGCCGGCGCGGCGATCCGCGCCCGGCCGACGACCGCCTTTTCGCTTCCCGAGTGGTAGACCAGGACCTCGTCTCCCTCGCGCATGGCCCGCAGGTGCATCAGGGCGAGGTTGTTCCGGACGCCGTCCCAGACCGTCCGCCCCTCTTTAACGAGGCGGTCGAAGGAGTAGGTGGATGGCTCGGTCTTGATGAGCCAGCAGGTGGGAGTGGACGGAGTCGGCATTCGGCTGAAGGTTCGCGGAAGCCCCGGATGTGGGCCGT
>JAOUIC010000568.1 GCA_029884275.1 Gemmatimonadota bacterium
CCCGCTGCCCGACTCGAGCCGGTCGCGGAAGGAGAGGAACTCCAGCGGCGTCATCGTTTCCAGCACGTCGATCTGGGAAACCAGCACCTTCAGGATGGTAAGGATCCGCTTCAGGGCGCCGAGGACTGCGAGCCCGTCGCCGGCCTCGAGGAGACGGTGCAGGCGGCCCACTTCATGGAGGATCTGCTTGAACCAGAGCTCGTAGACCTGGTGGATGACGATGAACAGCATCTCGTCATGTTCCGGTCCGTCGCTCAACGGCTGCTGCAGGGCAAGGAGTTCGTCCACCTTGAGGTAGGTGGCGTAGGTGAGCGGCTTGGAGGGAGAACTCAAAAGTTGTTCCGCTGGTTGGGGGATCCGATGACGGGCGTCTCCGGACGGAAGATCGTATCAACCAGGGTCCGCGGCTTCATGCTCTGTCCGGGGAGCACCGACTGCCCCGGCTTGCAGGGGCGGGCGTTGCGAACGGTCCAGCCGCTCGGCATTCCGGTGGAGTCGAAGCGGACGTCCCCCTTCTGGAGCAGCGCCACGCGGCGCACCCCGATGGGCGTAGCCAGTTCGACCCGTCCATTCAGTTCATACTTGGTCGTGACGTAGTCGTCGCCCTTGGCGTGGACTCGTGGTTCATCGGCACGGGGAATCTGCAGCAACACAATCACCTCCACCGAATCCCGCATTTTCATCGTGAACGACTTGTCGCTCTGGAGCACACCGACCAGCATGCCATCCACGAAGAGCTGGCCGTCGATGGTGAGCCCATCGACGTTGAAGTCGTTGAGATTGCAGCCGGTGAGGAGGATCTGGAGCGTGTCGGCGGGGGATCCCTGGAAGGTGGTGCGAACGCCGCTCAGCGCGAAGGTGGGATCGGAGTAGAGCCACCCGCCGAGGGGCGTGCAGCCGAGCACACCGAGTCCCAGAAGGAGGGAGCCGGTGAGTATGGCTGTCGGCGACATGAACCCGCGAATCCGCATGGGCGCTGGTGACTCCTGTTGATGCTCATCGTGACTCTCCTCGCGCCTCGCGCGCGAGCAAAGCCCGCTTCCGGTCTTCTCCCCACCGATATCCCCCACCCGACCCGTCGGCCCGCACCACCCTGTGACAGGGGATGACGACGGCCACCGGATTGGCCCCGCAGGCGGTTCCCACCGCCCGGGCCGCCCCCGGCTTGCCGATCGACTCGGCGACCTCGGCGTAGGTGCGGGTTTCCCCGTACGGAATCTCGCGAAGACTGTTCCAGACCGCCCGCGAAAACGGGGTGCCGGCCACGTCGAGCGGGATCCGCGCGAGGGGCGCCCCCTCGGCCAGATGCCGTCGGACCGCGGCGGCCATCGAGGCCAGGGCGCGGTCATCCCGATGCAGGTCGGCGCTCGGGAACTCACCAACTAGTTCCCGGACGAGGCCCGCATCGCCCTGACCGAACCAGGCCGCACAGAGCCCCCGGTCGGAAGCGGCCAGCAGGAGCGGCCCGGCCACAGTCTCGGTCACGGTGTACCGAAGGGTGACGCCGGCTCCACCTGCCCGATACGAGGCAGGTGCCATTCCCAGCGCATCGGCCCCCTGCTCGTAGAGCTGCCGGCTGGAACCGTAGCCGGCGTCCCACCCCGCGCGGCTCACCGAACGGCCCTTCCGGAGTCCAGCCTTGAGGCGCTCCCGGCGCAGGGCCTGCGCATACGCCCTGGGACTGACCCCGACCAGCCGGGAGAATGTGCGCTGCAAGTGCGCCGGGCTCAACCCTGAAATACGGGCAAGCTCCGCCAGGGGAGGGACTTCCCCAATATGCTCATCAATATAGGACCGGGTACGCCGGACCGCCTCATCGCCCGAGCGAGCCTCGGTACCGGGCAGCGCGTCATCGGGGTGACACCGGCGGCAGGCCCTGAAGCCGGCGGCACGGGCTGCGAGCGGCGTCTCATAGAACGTTACGTTTGCACGCTTTGCACGTCGTGACCCACATGAGGGCCGGCAGTAGATCTGCGTCGTCCGAACCGCATAGACAAACCGACCGTCGGCGCCCGCGTCGCGGGTGGCCACGGCGGCCCAC
>JAOUIC010000056.1 GCA_029884275.1 Gemmatimonadota bacterium
AACCTCAGCAGGAGCCGATACGGCGGACCGCTCCGGATCAGGTGTGGGATCCCCTGGTCCTGGCGGGGGCGGTGGCGAGCTACGATGCCGCGATCGCCGACCTGGACCGGGAGATGGAGCGGCTCTTCACCGAGTTCGAGCGACGCGCCATCCTCGCCAACACGGTCGTGATCATCACCTCCGACCATGGAGAGGAATTCGGCGAGCACGGGCTCATCGACCATGGCAGCAGCCTGAACCGCGCGGCGCTGGAAGTGCCGCTGATCCTCTGGTACGGCGCGAAGCTCCCGGCCGGCACGGTCGTCGACGCTCCGGTGTCGCTCCGCGACGTGGCCGCGACGATCACCGATCTGGCCGGACTGTCGGCCGATCCGGTGTTTCCTGGCCGTTCCCTGCGGCGGTTCTGGGCAGGGCACCGGGACGCCCCGAGTGATCCGATCTTCAGCGAGCTGCACCATGCCGCGCGCCAGCCCGAGTGGTATCCGACCTCGCAGGGTGACATGCTCTCACTCCTGCTGGGAGGGACTCGCTATGTCCGGGAGGGGAATGGCGGCGGATCGGCCTTCGCCCTGGCGGACTCGGCCGAGCGCATCGACCTGACCGCCGATCCGGCGCAGGCGAGCGAGCTCGCCGCACTCCGGGCGATCCTCGATTCGGTCCGGCCACGCGATTCGCGATGACCCCGTTTCTCGCAGTGGTGCTCCTCGCGCTGGCGGTCGCGATCTCCGCTCCCTCGGATTGGCGCAGGGCGGCGGCGTGGGCCGCGCTCGGTCTCACCGGGTATGCGGCCTCGCTCTCGCTCATCGAGGCCGGGCCGTTCGTCCGGTACCAGCACTACCTGCCGGTGCAGGAGTGGAGTCGCGCACCGGGGGCGGCTTTCGCGGTGGCCCTCGAGGTCCTGCTGGTCATCAGCGGGCTGTGGCGTGGCCGCAGCCGGATCGGCGACCTGCTCCCCCCGGCCTGGCGCGGGTGGCGTGTCGCCGCGCTGGCGGCCATGATCCTCTTGACCAGCGCCGCCTTGTCCCGGAGTCCGCAGGTCTTCCTCGCCGAGCTCGGTCTGGCAGGCGCGATCGCCATGACACACCTCGGCGCGGCGATTCTCGCCGCGATGGCGATTCCTGCCGACTCCGCCGCGCGGCTGGGCATGGCGGCGAATGCCTGGCTCGACGACGCGCGCGGGCAGCGCGCGGTTACCTGGGCCGCCATCGGCACCGCGGTCGCGGCAGCCCTCCTCGCCTGGTTGGTCTATGAGCGGCATCCCCATGTCCCCGACGAGGTCGCGTACCTGCTCCATGCGCGGTACTTCGCGGCGGGCCTCCTCTGGCTCCCCGCCCCGGTGCCGCCGGAGGCCTTCGATACCGATCTGATGTTCACCAGCGCCGGGCGGTGGTTCTCCCCCGTCCCTCCGGCATGGCCGGCCATGCTGGCGGTCGGCGTCAAGCTGAACGCCCCGTGGCTGGTGAATCCGGTGTTCGCAGGGCTGAACGTGGCGCTCGCCGCTCCCGCTCTCGGTGCGGTCACCGATCGCCGCACGGGGCGGCTGGGGGCCCTCCTGCTGGCGGTCTCTCCCTGGCACCTCTTCCTGGGGATGAGTTTCCTGACCCACACCTTCACCCTGACCTGCACCCTGCTGGCCGTGGTGATGGTGGCGCGTTCGCGATCGACCGGGGCGATGGGCTGGATGCTGGCAGGCGGAGGGTTGACCGGGCTGGTCAGCCTGATTCGGCCTCTCGAAGGGCTGGCCGTGGCGATGGCCCTCGGACTCTGGAGCCTGCGCGGCCCCACCCTCGTGGCGCGGCTCCTCAAGGGCGCCGTCTTCACGGCGGGAGCCATGGTCGTCGGGGCCGTCACGCTGCCGTACAACGCGGCGATCACCGGATCCGCCTGGCGATTCCCACTCATGCTCTACACCGACACGCTGTACGGTGACGGTTCCAACGCGCTCGGCTTCGGCCCCAACCGCGGTCTGGGATGGTCAGGGCTCGATCCCATCCCCGGTCATGGACTGATCGACGTCGTGATCAACTCGAACCTCAACATCTTCGCCGGCGGGATCGAACTGCTGGGATGGGGCTCGGGCTCCCTGGTGGTGATCTTCGCCTTGATCCTCTCGGGAAGACTCGAGCGGTCGGAGCGGGCGCTCCTGCTCCCCATCGTCATCGTGGTGGGCCTCCATGCGGCATACTGGTTCAGCGGCGGTCCGGATTTCGGCGCCCGATACTGGTTCCTCGTCATTGTCCCGGCGTTGGGACTGACCGCACGAGGGCTGGTCGCTGCCGGCAATCGCGGGGCGGCCACGGCCGGTCGAGCCGCGGTCGCCACGCTGGCGCTGACGTCGGGGGCATTGCTGGCGTTCGTCCCCTGGCGCGCCGCGGACAAGTACTGGCGATACCGGGGCATGCGGCCGGAGCTTCGCGCGATCGCGGCGGACCCGGTGTTCGAGCACGGACTCCTACTCATCCGCGGGCGGAGGCACCCTGACTGGGCCTCCGCCGTCGTGTACAACCCGCTTCGAACCGACGGGCCTGCCCCGATCATCGCCTGGGACCGGGGCGACAGCACCCGGACTCGACTCCTCGCGCAATTCCCTGGCAGACCGGTCTGGCTGGTCGACGGCCCATCAATCACCGGCGGTTCCTACCGAGTCGTCGCTGGACCGCTCGACGCTTCCCACGTTCCGGCGGGTGCCGACACCGCCTCACGACGGTGAACGCCGTGAGCTACCGTGATGTTCCGGTCGTCGTGCTCGGCGCCGGTGGCTTCATCGGGCGGTGGGTCGCGCGGCTGTTGTCGGTGGAGGGCGCCCGCCTCGTCTCGGTCGTGCGGGATGCGGAGCAGTTTGAACCGGTGCGCGAGCGCTGGGGGATTGGCGGCCGGGTCCACGCGGCGGATCTCTCCTCGCCCGCGTCGGTGCGGCGCCTGTGCAACGAGCTCCGTCCCACCGTGGTGTTCAACCTCGTGGGCTACGGCGTCGATCCGCACGAGCGTGATCCGGCGCTTGCCTGGTGGCTCAACAGCCGCCTCCCAGCCGTACTGGGCGAGGTCCTCGCCACATCGCCTCCACAAGCGCAGTGGGCAGGCCGACGACTGGTTCACACAGGCACAGCCCTGGAATACGGCACTGTGCCCGGTGATCTGGCGGAAGACGGGCCGACCTCGCCCACAACGCTCTACGGCCGATCGAAGCTCGCCGGCACTCTTCGCCTCGCTCGGGTGGCGAGACGGCACTGTCTGGGCGCCATCATCGCCCGCCTGTTCACGGTCTTCGGGGCCGGCGAGCCGGCCGGCCGGCTCCTCCCCAGTCTGGCAGCCTGCGCTCAGTCGGGTACGCCCATTCCGTTGACCGAAGGTCATCAGCGGCGCGACTTCCTGTGGGTTGGAGATGTCGCATCCATGCTGCTGAGACTGGGCCTCGAGGGAGGACGCTGCGGCGAGATCGTCAACTTGGCAAGCGGCCAACTCATTACGGTGAAAGCCTTTACGTCGCTTGCGGCAGCGGCTCTTGGCATCCCTCCTTCACACCTTCTCTACGGCGCGATCCCGACCCGACCTGAGGAGATGGCCCACGCGCCGGTCACAGTAGCGAGGCTCAAATCGCTGATCGGCCCCCCTCCCGATGACTCGATCGGCCGCGGCCTGACCGAGACCGTCACCTTCCTCGCCCACCCCACCAGCTGACGCATCTCCGCCAGCAGGTCGAGCAGGCGGTTGTGCCGGGCGGAAACCTCAATTACTTGTGTGCGTGAAAAGAGATCGAGGCTCGCCGCCAAGGCCGGCCCGGCCTGACCGTCCGGTACGCCCGCAGGGAATGTGAGCGGTCGCGAGAGCGTCCAGGCGGCACGGCACTTGCTCGATTTGGCCGGGCCTGCCCGAGACGATGCCAGGGCCGGGCGACGACACAAGTCATTACAGGAAAAGCAGTTGACTGTCGACGTGATCCGGTGCCGCGGGCGGAGCGCAGCGACGGTGCTGCATTCCGAGTTCCCACGGCCAGCCGGCATTTCCACCCAGCCAGAGAGCCACGATGCGCGTATACCTTGCCGATCTGGGCCACAACCAGCTGACACTCAGTTCGGACATCTATCCGATTTCGGTGGCGAATTGTGCGGTATACGCCCAGGAATACCTGAAGAACCCCGGCCAGATCGAGTTTCGGCTGTTCCGGGAGCCCGAGGACCTGAAGGCCGCTCTCGATTCGGCACCGCCGGAGGTGCTCGGGTTAAGCAGCTTCGCGTGGAACCACGAGCTGTCCTGCCAGTTCGCGCAGTATGCCAAGCGCAAGTCGCCGCGGACCGTGACGCTGATGGGCGGACCGAATTACCCGCTGACGCCGGCCGAACAGGAGAGCTGGCTCCGCGGAATGCCCGAGATCGATGTTGCCGTCCGGGGGCCGACCTATGAGGGCGAGCGCGCCTTTCTGGCCATCATGCAGCGCCTGGTCGACACTGGCTGGCGGCGGGAGGAACTCCGGACGGAGCCGGTGCCGGGCAGCCACTGGATCCACCCGGTGACCGGCGACTTCGTGCGCGGTCCGGAGGTGCCCCGCATCCTCGATCTGGACGAGATCCCGTCGCCCTACCTCCGCGGCTGGATGGATCCGTACTACACGTCGGGCTACTTCCCGATGCTCCAGATTGCGCGGGGCTGTCCCTTCACCTGCCAGTTCTGCAACTCGTCGGTCCGGGAGAACAGCAAGGTCTACGCGCACTCGGTCAAGAACGTGTGCGAGGACCTGCTCCACATCGCCCAGCGGGTCAAGCCCGAGCTGCCGGTGTGCTTTGCCGACGACAACTTCGGCATGTATGCCCGCGACGAGGAGATCGCCGACTATATCGCGTGGTTGCAGGACAAGTTCGGCTGGCCCAAGTACATCCGCACCACGACCGGGAAGAACCAGGCGGAGCGGATCATCCGGGTGATGCGCAAGGTGCGGGGAACTCTCCCGATGACCTCCGCGGTCCAGTCGCTGAACCCGGAAGTCCTGGAAAACATCAAGCGGGCGAACATCAAGCTCGACACCTACGCCGAGATCCAGAAGGAGGTGCATGCCCAGGGCATGCAGTCGTATGGCGAACTGATCCTGAGCATGCCGGGGGAGAGCAAGGCCTCGTTCATGGCGGCGGTGCACGATCTCCTCGACACCGGCGTGGACCGGATCTCGGCGCATCAGTTGATGCTGCTGCACGGCGCCCCCCTCAGCAATCCCGAGAGCCGCGAGCGCTTCCAGCTGAAGACCAAGTTCCGGGTGGTCGCCCGAAACATCGGGAACTACCTCGGTGAGCCGGTACTCGAGACCGAAGAAATGGTGATCGAGACTCCGACCTTCTCGTTTGCGGAGTACTTCGAGACCCGGGTCTTCCACCTGTTGCTGACGATCTACTACTACGAAGGGAATTTCGAGGAGGCCTTCCAGTACGCCCGGCAGTCCGGGGTGAAGCCCTACCACCTCATGGTCCGGCTGCAGGAAATGCTGACGCAGGCGCCGGAGGGGTTCCGGAGGGTGATCCAGGACTTCGTCTCCGAGAGCCGCGAGGAGCTGTTCGACTCCCGCCAGGAGTGCATCGCCTGGGCCAAGGCGAACTTCGACGACCTGGTGAGCGGCAAGCTCGGCGGCAACCTCCTCAGCAAGTACTCGATGCTGGGACGCTTCTACGCCACCCAGGACGCCATCGATTTCCTCGAGCAGGGCATCCGGGATTGCCTTGCACGGGAAGGCCGGGCCCCGGATCCGGAGGGCCTGCGCGCGGTCATGGACTACCTCAGGAGCGTCGTGCTGCACACGCCCTTCGCCGAGGCGGTCGAGGCGCAGCCCCGCTGGACCGCCAATCTCGATGTGGAGCGCTGGGCGTCAGACGGCTACAGCCGCCCGCTGGCCGACTATCGCCTCGACGAGCGGGTGGAACACGGCACCATCGTGCCGGAGGAACGGAAGGCCCTCATCCTGACCCGGGTGGGCACATTCGGGGAACACCCCCACGGGCTGGGCAAGTTCACCCGGACCATGTTTGCGCGTGACCTTCGCCGCGTGCTGGTGCCGGCGCACGCCCCAACGGCCCAGGGCGTCCCGGCATGAGCGCCTCGCCGGCCGAGTCCGCCAGCGGGGAGCCGGATGTCTCCTTCGTGATGCCCTGCTACAACGAGGAGGAGACGATCGGGTACACGATTCCACACCTGGTTCAGGCATTCGAGGCGCGGGGACACCGTCTCCAGCTCGTCGCGGTGGACAACGGATCGACCGATTCCACCGGGCGGGTCCTGCACGAGTTGCAACGCCGGTTTCCGGCCGTTCTCCCGCACCGGGTAGAGGTGAACCAGGGCTACGGCTGGGGCGTGCTCTGCGGCCTTCCGCTCTGCACCGCGCCCTGGGTAGGGATCATCCCCGCCGACGGCCAGGTGGACGCCGAGGACGTCGTGCGGCTCTTCGAGGCGGTGAAGCCGACCAGGGGCAGAGTGCTCGGCAAGGTACGCCGCCGCTTCCGCATGGACGGGCTGCAGCGCAAAGTCATTTCCACGACGTACAATCTCTTCGTCCGTGCGATGTGGCCTCAGCTGGGATCGATCGACATCAACGGCAGCCCCAAGATCCTGCCGCGGGACGCGCTCCGGCAGCTGGGACTTGAGTCGAAGGGATGGCTGCTCGACCCCGAAATCATGGTGAAGGCCCACCAGCTCAAGCTCCGGGTCATCGAACTCAATGTGTTCGCGCGCATGCGCGGCACCGGCATGTCGCACGTCCGCGCGACCACCTGCTGGGAGTTTCTCCACGCGCTGATCCAGGCCCGTCTGCTGGGCAGGTGGCAGCTCCGTCCCGCGGATTCCGCCCCTGCGGTGCTCCCGCAGCAGGCGAGCCGACCCTGATCGTGCCGATGCCAGCGCAGCAGCAGGCCGCTCCGGAGCCCGCCAGCACCTCCGCCGCCGCGACCGCTCCGAGCTCCATCTATCACCGCACCACCTGCCGCGGGTGCCGCGGCACGGCGCTGGAACCGTTCCTCGCTCTGGGACCCCAGCCACTCGCGAACGCCTTCCTGTCGGATTCCTCGGCCTTCACCACCGAGGCCAGGTACCCGCTCGATGTCTACTTCTGCGAGACCTGTGCCCTGGTCCAGCTGCTCGACGTCGTGAACCCGGAGGTGCTGTTCCGCGACTACATCTACGTCACCGGAACGTCGACCACGATCGCGGCGCATAACACCGAGTACGCGCGAACCGTCATCGACCTGCTGGGGCTGGGGACGAACGACCTGGTCGTCGAGGCGGCCAGCAACGACGGCAGCCTCCTCAGGTGCTTCCAGTCGGGGGGCGTTCGGACCCTTGGGGTGGAGCCGGCGCGGAATATCGCCGCGATCGCCCGGAGCGCCGGCGTGGAGACGATCGAGGAGTTCTTCGGGACCGACACGGCCCGGCTGGTCCGGGGCCGCTACGGGCCGGCGCAGGCGGTGATCGGCAACAACGTGCTGGCGCACGTGGACGACACGCAGGACTTCCTCCGTGGCGGCGCGGCCCTGCTTGCCGAGGACGGGCTCCTTATCGTCGAAGTACCCGGCCTCGCGGACCTGATGGACCGACTCGAGTACGACACGGTGTACCACGAGCACCTCTGCTATTTCTCCGTCACCGCCCTGATGCGGCTGTGCGAGGAAGCCGGGCTGCGGATCGTGCGGGTGGACCGGTACCCGGTGCATGGGGGAAGCCTCAGGATCTACGCCGGGCTGGTGAGCCGCCATCCCGATCACGCCCTCGCTGTCCGGGCGCAGGCGGAGGTCGAGCGGGCTGCCGGACTGACCACACTGCCCCGTTTCAGACAGTTCGCCGGGGAGGTTGCGGCCAACCGGGCCAGGCTGGTCGACCTGCTGGAGCAGCTGCACCGGAAGGGGAAGTCCGTCGCGGGTTATGGGGCGCCGGCCAAGGGAAACACCCTGCTGAACTATTGCGGCATCGGCACCCGCCTGCTGCCCTACACCGTGGACCGCTCCGCCCTCAAGGTGGGCAAGTACACGCCAGGGATGCACATT
>JAOUIC010000570.1 GCA_029884275.1 Gemmatimonadota bacterium
GGATCTTCGCCTCCAATATGCTCATCGAGCTGTACCGCACCACCGGCCGCCGCGACCGGCTGCGGGTCGAGCTGGCGCGTTTCGCCGACCGTTACCGCGGCACCCGCGGCGGCCGGTCCGCGGCCGAGCTGCTCCGCGACATCAAGACCGAGGACCGGGAGGCGTCAGGCCGGGACGAGTGAGAACACCGCGATTTCGGGCGGACACCGGAACCGGGCGCGGATGCCGCTCGTGCCGATTCCGCGGCTGACGTAGAGCGGCGCGAAGGTGTCGCGGTACCAACCCTCCACGAACCGACCGCTCGCTGGCGGTGTGAGGGCGGGAAAGAGCGGCAGCCGGATCTGCCCACCGTGGGTGTGGCCCGCGAGCATGAAGTCCGGTCGGGGGTAGCGGTCGGCGCTCAGCTGATCGGCGTAGCCCGGCGCGTGGAAGGCCCAGATCGTGGTCGCCCCCGAGGGCACGTCCGGAAGGGCCAGGTCGGGCTTGGGGAGCCCGGCCCGCGGGTCGTCCAGCCCCACGATGGCGAGGGAGGCGTCCTGCCGCTTCAGCACGAACGTCCCGTTGACCAGAAGCGTGGCTCCTTCCGGCTCAACGATCGGCCGCACTTCGTCCGGTTGGATGTTCAGCTGGTGCTCCCAGTTCCCGACCGTCATCACCGTTGCTTCGCGGCCGCGACACGCTCTCAGGAACGGTACGAGCTGCCCCAACTGGGACGCCGACTCGACATAGTCCCCGGTCAGCACCGTCACGTCCGGCGCGATGCCGGCCATGAGTTCCATCACCCGGCGGGCCCCGCGGTCCATCCCGTCGAAGAAGTGGATGTCGGTCAAGTGAGCGATGCTCATCCCGTGCAGCGCCGCGGGCAGCCCGGCGATCGCCACGTCGTGGCGGGAGACCCGGACCCGCTGCCGGGCCATGGTGAAGGCGTCAAGGCCCCCCAGAGCGGAACCGGCGGCGGCCACACCAGCGGCCGCCAGAAACTGGCGGCGCGAGAGAACAGGACGTCGGGTCATTGGCGATGTAGCTTAATGGGATCTTCGCCCTGGATCACCCTCAACCCAAGGCCAGCCATGCGCCCGATGGCGCTGCTTCTCACCGTCATGGTTCCCGGGACAGCCCTCGCCCAGGGCATGGACACCGTCACCATCGTTCGCCAGCGGGCCGGCGACAACGTCTACATGCTCACCGGCCGCGGCGGCAACATCGGCGTCTCGGCGGGCGTGGACGGCGTCGTGCTGATCGACGACCAGTTCGCCCCGCTGGCCGGGAAGATCGGCCGCGTGGCCGGCGCGCTCAGCGGCCGGCCGATCCGGTTCGTGATCAACACCCACTGGCACGGCGATCACACCGGCGGGAACGAGGTGTTCGGCAGCGCCGGCTCCCTGATCGTGGCGCACGACAACGTGCGGCAGCGGATGAGCAAGGAGCAGTTCATCGCCACGTTCAACTCCCGCACCCCGCCGGCGCCCGCCGCGGCGCTTCCGGTAGTGACCTTCAGCGACACCCTGAGCCTCTATCTGAACGGGGACACCCTCCAGGCCTTCCACGTCGCCCGGGCCCACACCGACGGCGACGCCATCATCCGCTTCCGCCGTGCCAACGTCTTCCACATGGGCGACACCTTCATGAACGGGTTCTACCCGTTCATCGATGTCGGCTCGGGCGGCACCCTGGACGGGGTGATCGCGGCGGCGGACCTGGTCCTGGCCGGCAGTGACGGTGCGACCCGCATCATCCCGGGGCACGGGCCCCTGGCCCGCCGGGAGGATCTCAAGGCGTTCCGCGATATGCTGGCCACAGTCCGCACCCGGCTCACCGCCGCGAAGCAGAAGGGCATGACCCTCGACCAGGTGGTGGGAGCCGACCTGCTGGCGGACCTGAACCCCGTCTGGGGCGACGGCTTCCTCAAGGCGGACCAGTTCGTGACGCTGGCCTGGCAGAGCATGGGCGGCCGCTGATCCTGCTGCCGGCCTACTCCTGCTCGGGCAGTCCCAGGTAGACCGGCCGGTGGAACGGACTCCGTTCGTTGCCGATGA
>JAOUIC010000569.1 GCA_029884275.1 Gemmatimonadota bacterium
GGCACCGCCGGCCGTGCGGCTCACCCTGCCCGACGCCAACCCGACCTACTATCTGACCGCGGCGCTGGTCATCACCTTCCCGTTCAACCTCTTGGTCGGCATCCCGCTCTACTTCCAGATCGCCCGATGGCTCGAGGGGCACCCATGACACCGACACCGCTCAGGCTGGTCACCATCATCGCGGAGCACGTGCTGCGTGAACCGATCACCGCCGACCTCAAGCGGCTCGGAGCGCGCGGGTACAGTGTGGGCGAAGTCGAGGGGGAAGGGACGCGCGGCATCCACGCCCAGGACTGGCAGGGGAAGAACGTGCGGATCGAGGCGATCGTCTCGCCGGAGGTGGCGGACCGGGCCATGAGCCACCTCGCGGCAACCTATTTCACCGACTACTCCGTGGTCGCCTGGACCACGAGCGTCGAAGTCTGGCGAAGCGGGAAATTCGGCTGAACTTCAGCTACGGCGCAGTGGCGCTGTCCACCCTGATCACGAGACCGGACTGGTTGGCCTCGAGACGGACCACCTTGCCATCGTCGCCCCGCACCCGGAGCGAGGCGCCGGTACTGTCGGCCAGCAGCCGGAGGACGGCACGCTGCATCCCGTCCTGAACCCGAACCGAGACTCCTGAGCTGTCCGCCAGGACGTTCACCAACTCCCCCGAATCGCCCCTCGCCGAGATCTTCACCGTGCCTCCGAGATCGGCCCTGGCCTCAAAGGGATCCCCCTGCCGGAGCTCACTCTCCATCGAGCGGCTGACCCGGATGGGACGCTGCAGCGCTCCAGGTTCGAACCGGGCGAATCCAATGGTGGTGTGGCCGCGAGTCGACCCACCGGCGCACCGGAAGCCCCGGTCCGGGTCGAGGTCGCCGTCCTGCACAGGAACAAGGTCACACCCCGCCAGCCGGGCAGCTCCCTGGGAGGGGGACAGATCCACCGTCAGCTGCACTTCCGGGAGTGCACCCCGGGCGGTTCGACGGACATCGACGTTGCGGATGGTACCGACCCGGGCACCATCCAGCAGAAAGGGAAGGTCACTCTTCGCGGCAGCGCTGGCGAGCATGCGGCCGGCCCCGGCCAGGGAGTTGTGCATCGCCGTCGCCGCGGCACTCCTGGCGGCCCCCGCGATACTCACCACGATCATACCCCCGGCGAAAACCGCGGCGGCCCCCAGGCCGATTTTCATCCATATGTTTCTCAAGGGATCCTCCGCCATCCGTGGACTGGAATGACACCAGTACGGGTCAGCGGGACTGCAGTTTCAGGATGAGACGCCAGACGACGGGGCGAGCCTCATGGAAAGGCGAAGGGGGCCGGTCCACGGTGATGGACCGGCCCCCTTCACCACAGCGCAGCCGCCGCGGCCTACTGCACCGCGTTCATCATGTCGAAGATGGGCAGGTACATGGCCACGACCATGCCGCCGACGATGACGCCCAGGAAGACGATCATCATCGGTTCCATGAGCGAGAGCAGGGCGCTCACCGCGACGTCCACTTCCTCATCGTAGAAGTCGGCGATCTTGGAGAGCATCTCGTCCAGCCCGCCGGTCTGCTCGCCCACCGCGATCATCGAGATCACCATCGGAGGGAAGACCTTGGATTTCTCGAGCGGCGCGGCAATGGTCTCGCCGCCGGCGATGGAATTGCGCGACGCCATGACCGCGTCATGGATCACCCGGTTGCCGGCGGTCTTGGCGGTGATCTCGAGGCCGTCGAGGATCGACACCCCCGAACTGATCAGGGTGCCCAACGTCCGGGTGAACCGGGAAACGGCGGACTTCCGGAGCAGGTCGCCCAGGACCGGGGCGTTGAGCAGCAACTGGTCGATGCGCAGCTGGCCGTCGGACGTCTTGTAGTAGGTGCGGACGGCCCAGACCGCTCCCGCGATGATCAGGATAAGCGCCCACCAGTAGTTGATCAGGAAGTCGGACATCCCGATGACGATGCGGGTGGGGAGCGGCAGCTCCATGCCCACGCTGGCGAACATCTTCTGGAAGGTGGGGATCACGAAGATCAGCAGCACGGCGATCGCGATCGCCG
>JAOUIC010000571.1 GCA_029884275.1 Gemmatimonadota bacterium
GGAGGCTGGGGGCGGCTGGGGGCCGGCCCGGTCACAGCGGGTGCGATCAAGGCCGCCGTCGCGACCGAGCCAGGGGTGATGGTGCTCAAGGTGTCCGGAACGGTCCTCCGCGACATCGCCGAACGGCTCGTCGCCGGCGGCAGCGGCTGCTGCGAGGTGGCGGGTATGGAGGTCCGCTACGCTCCCGGGAGGCGGCCCCTCCACCGGGTGCGGCAGCTCACCCTCGCGGCGGGCGGCCGGCTCGATGGGCAGCGCCAATACTCGTTAGCGCTCAGCGGCCACCTGATGCTCTCCAATGCGGCGCTCGACCTCCGCACGACTCCGTGTGAAGGCGCGGGGTGCCCCGAGCCCATGCGGCTCGCCGCCTACTCGCCGCAACGCACCGACCGGTCGCCCGTCGAGCTGCTGGCGGAGTATCTCCGGCGACACCGGCAGCCGGTGACTCCGCCGGATGGTTCCCGACTGATCCCGGTGCCGTGATGCCGGCTTCCTTGACAGTCTTCGTCAACGAGCGACCCATCAGCGTCCCGGTGGGTGCGCTGGTCCGCGACGGCCTCCGCCTCGCCGCGCCCGACCTGGCCGGGGCCTGTGAGCGCGGCGAGGCCTACGTCACCGACGGGCGCGGCCTGCCGGCCCCGCTCGACGCGCCGCTGGCGGCGGGCACGATTCTGCGGATCGGGAGGTCGAGCCGGCGCGGGTCGGCCGATGGCTGACGCGGGCCGGTTCGTCACCCTGCCCAAGGCGGAACTTCACGTCCACCTCGACGGCTCGCTCCGGCCGGAGACCTTGCTGGCGCTTGGCCGGGCGGCTGGGGTGACCCTCCCGGCGGCGTCACCCGCGGAACTCCGCCGCCACATGCGGGTGGACGACGCGCGGAACCTCGACGACTACCTTGCGCGATTCGCCCTGACGGTGTCGGTGCTGCAGCGGGCCGATGCCATCGAGCGGGTGGCGTTCGAAATGGTCGAGGATGCGGCCCGGGACGGGGTCCGGTATCTCGAGGTGCGATACTGCCCCGCGCTCTCCCGGGCCGGCGGGCTCACGCTGGACGACGTGATCGGGGCCGTGGCCCGTGGCCTCCGGCAGGGCGAGGCGGCCTGCGGTGTCCGGACGGGCATCATCAGTTGCACGCTGCGGCATTTCGCGCCCGAGGTGTCGGTGCAGATCGCCGAGGCTTCGGCGCGGTGCCGGCCACTGGGCGTGGTCGGATTCGACCTGGCGGGGGGTGAAGCGCACCACCGCGCGGCGCCGCATCGCAGGGCGTTCGAGATCGCCGCCGCCGCCGGACTCGGGATCACCGTCCACGCCGGAGAAGCAGCGGGACCCGAGTCGATCGCCGAGGCGATCGAGGTGTGCGGCGCGCACCGCATCGGCCACGGCACGCGGCTGATCGAGGATCCGGAACTCCTCGCCCTGGTCCGCGACCGGCAGATCCCGATCGAGATCAACATCACGTCGAACGTCCAGACCCGGGTGGTGGCCGGGCCCGAGCGCCATCCCCTCCGGGCCTACCTCGACCAGGGGGTCGCGGTGACGCTGTGCACCGACAACTGGCTCATGTCCGACGTCACGCTTTCGGGCGAGTATGCGCTCGCCGAGGAGGCACTCGGCCTGGCGACAGACGAGATCCATCGCCTGACTCGCACCGGCTTCGCCTCGGCGTTTCTGCCGCCGGAGCGGCGCGATGCCCTGTACCGGGAAGTGGGTCGCGAGATCGGGTCGTTCCGGTGACCGTCGCCGCCGGCCACGCCCTCGCCTGCGTTCGGGAATGGCTGGGCAGTGAACGTCCGGAGGCGGCTGTCGTCCTCGGATCGGGGTTGGGCGGGTTCGTCTCGCATCTGGAGCGCCCGCGCACCCTGGCCTACAGCGCCGTGCCGGGGTTTCCGGCGGCAGCGGTCCAGGGTCATGCGGGCGAGCTTGTAGCGGGGCGGCTGGGTGGTCGCGACATTCTCGTGCAGCGCGGGCGATTCCACGCCTACGAGGGACACGACACCGCCACCCTCACCCTGCCCGTCCGCCTGGCGGCTGGACTCGG
>JAOUIC010000572.1 GCA_029884275.1 Gemmatimonadota bacterium
CGGAGTGCGCACGATCAACGGCTGTCTCCACTCCTGGCTGGGTTGATCGGCGCGCGACTTTACGACCCGCCACCGGCAGCTGCCGCGGCCCCGACCAGGGTCGCCAGCAGCACCGGTGGACCGAGATAGGATCCGAACCGGAGGCCCAGGCTCAGTGACGTGCCCGCCGAGATCCCGTCCGCCACATAGTTCAGGCCGGTCGTCACCAGCACCAGATCCCGGTAGTTCAGCGCCACGAAACCCGTGGCACCCTTGAACCCCACGGGCGGATCGCCGGGCCCGAGGAGTGACAGTCCGGCCCCCGCTTCCAGCGCCACCGACTCACTCAACCATCGTCGGAGCCGCGGCATCGGCGTGACCACGTAGGTCCCTCCCTCCGGCGCAGTCGAGATCTCCACCGCCCCTCCAAGGCTGGTCTGCCCTACGGCCTTGTTGCGCATCACGCCGAGGGCCACCGTGTAACCAAGCGCATCCTCCTGGCCGGTTTCGAAACGCGGGCCGGCTTCGGTGACGAGACTCGAGCGGCACTCGGGCACCGGATGGCCCCGCCAGCAGAGCTGGGCCGCCGCGTTGGTGCTGCTGTTGAGAGCACCAAAGGCGAGCGCCAGGGGAATGAGATGTTGGCCCGAATGATGGAGGTATGTGCGGATCGCTGGCATGACGGTGCTCTCCTGGCGACTGGATCAGGGCAAGTCACCTCGGGTCGTGCAGGCGCCACTAAGAGGACCCCTTCAATTCCCTCGGATCACCAACAATCGCTGGTGTGGCACTCAGGCGCGACGCTTATCGCGATAGCGATGGCAACAATGGGCACGGCGACGAGCCCCACGATCAGCAGCAGGGTCTTCCCTGCTGAGGTCTTCGACATCACCACGCTGGTGACATCGCTCAGCGCAACGCCCGTCGAGGGAGCAGGACCCTCGGACGACACGGCGCCCACCAGGCTGTCCCCGCGCACCACCGGGGACTTGAGCGTGAGGATTGTTCCGTCGGCTCGCGTGACACGGATGGACGATGGGTGCTCCGCCTCGACGAACCGGGCCGGCGTGGGTGTCCCAACCTGCCACGTGATCGAGGCAGGCTGCTCAACCGACGCACTGCGGATCTCGCTCAGGGCGAGGCTGACCGTACGGGTCGCGTCCCGCGACCCGATGGTGCCGACCAGGCTGTCCCCGCTGACCATCGGGGAGGCCATGGTGTAGGTCGAGCCGGTCGTGCTCGTGACCCGGATGGAGGGCGGCCGCGCCGTCTCGACCAGCTGGGCCGGGGGAGGCGCCGCCACGAAATGGGTCGAGGTGCAGGCCGGCAGGTAGAGCAGAAGCAGCACACAGGCGATGGGCGACCGGAGTGAACGCAGGGCCTTCATGAGACACTCCCGCTGGCGGGATCATGCAGGAATGTCACGAAGCCCAGGACCGCCAGCTGGCGCCCGGTGACATGGACCTGGAAGGCGCCACGGGAGTGCCGCGCGACCGGTCCGCAGAGAGATCTGAGTCGTGACTTCAGGTGCGACGAGGCAGGTCTTGTCGGTGTGAGGACACCTCGGAGGGAATGGCCAGCTCTCCGTCCTCGATGGTCAAGCTATGCTGTGGAGCGTGAAGGAATTGTGAGGCGCTCATGTCAGCGGGCGCGGCCCGCCTCGGCGCCCACGACGCCAGATGGCCGCGCTCATCGAGCACGCCGCCCCAGCTCTGCCTGCACCTTTGGACTCGTCAGTTCCCGCAGCGCGTCCTTCCACACCCAGCGGGGTGCCGAAGCCTCCGACGCCGCCAGGCCGCGGGCCACGGCCAGTGCCGCCTTGTTCTGCGCCGGTTCCGTCTCCCGATGCTGCGGGGCGCCTGATTCACTCCCGCCCAGCCACTCCCAGCCCCGGGAACCGCCGCGCGATGATCTCGCTCTTTCCCTCCAGCTCGAACACCGTCCCCGACCGCCCGTCGAGCAGCCAGGTGGGGTTCCGCTCGTCGAACCACATCCGGCCCACGTCCCGCCCATCCCGCCGGTCGAGCGCCACAAGGCTGAATCCCTTCTGCCCCG
>JAOUIC010000573.1 GCA_029884275.1 Gemmatimonadota bacterium
GATTTCCCCGGGGGTCCGGGTCCCCTCGCCGAGGCGGAATTCGGCGAAACCCGCCGGGGCATCGCGTAGCGCCTTGGCGCAGCGATACGCCACGGTGGCGAGGGTGTGGCGCAGGAGGTCCCGTTTCGGATCAGGCATGAGCGTCATCAGCGATCTCGCTGAACCGCGATCCAGGGTGATGACATCGCGGTTCTCCGGTTCACCGGGAAAGGGGGTCGCTCATCGGTCGGCCGCGCTCATGGCCTGCTCGATGCGGCGATCCGGTATCAGCCAGAGCAGGGCAACGAACACATACAGCGCCATCGAGCCCCAGCGCCACCAGAAGGCGAGTGGAATGGCCAGGGCGTAGAGCGCCGGCGACAGCTTGCCCTTCCAGTCGCCTCCCACGGCCCGTTTGAGCAGCGAGCCGGGACCCTGCGACCTGATGATCGCCTGCTGCAGCAGCCAGTAGGCGATCGCCGCCATCAGCAGCACGGTGCCGTAGAGCGCGGAGGGTGCGGCGGCAAAGTGATTCTCGCCCATCCAGCCGGTGGTGAACGGAATCAGGGAGAGCCAGAACAGCAGGTGGAGATTGGCCCACAGGATCGGTCCCGTGACCCGATCCGCCGCGTGCAGCATGTGGTGGTGGTTGTTCCAGTAGATGCCGAGATAGATGAAGCTCAGCACGTAGCTGAGGAATGGGGGGATCAGCGGCACCAGGGTCTCGGGGCCTTCGCCGTGGGGCACCTTCAACTCCAGCACCATGATGGTGATGATGATGGCGATCACGCCATCGCTGAACGCTTCGAGTCGATGCCGGGTCATGACGCCGCATGTTGCTCGTGCCGGTGCCGGGCGTCAAGGTGGCACGACGCGCCGGTCACCGGGCTCGGCAGGGCATCGTTGCCCGACGGGCTACTGCATCTGCAGCGCGAAGTTGATCGTGCCGGTGTAGTTCTGCAGGGTGAGGCGGATCTTCGACTCCCCGCCCGCGCCCGGCGGTGGCGTGATGTCGCCGCTGTCCGGGACATCCCCGTCGTAGAGGATGGTCTCCCAGGAATCGCTGATCCTGAGCCTGATGCTGCCGCCGGTGGTGGAGGTGGAGGGGTGAATGATGACATCCCCCGACGCGTTGCTCCAGGTGTAGTTGAGCACGTCGTTGACGTTCTCGAGCCCGGTTGCCTGGAAGCTGAACGACGCATTGGGCATGTTCACCACCTGCGGCTGATAGTCCAGCGCGGTCGCGTTGTCACTGCCGCAGGATACCGCCACCGCGGTGAACGCGACGAGGGCCAGTCCGGACTTGATGAGCGTGCTGCTGCGCATGCCGACTGCCTCCAGAGTCTCGACTCCCGGCGCGGGGGACCGCCCCCGACGCGCGTATCGTCCTCCTCCCCCAACAGGGCAAGTGCCAGGCCAGCCTTGGCATGCGTAGCCGAAACGTGAAAGTGATTGGCATATCAGTGGTTGTGAGTGCCTGGCCGGCCGGCCAGGGGGTCCTCGAGAGAGGTGCTGGAGCGTGGTGATGCAGGGCGCTCGGAAACGAGGCGATTGGCCGCCCCATGCCCGACGGCCTGGATCGAACCTTCGCCCTCGCGCGTATCAGGCGACTCTTGCCCTCAGGTGCAGGCGGTCACCGAGGTACCGGGTCACCGCGGCGACATCCAGCCCGATCGCCGACCGCCCCACGGGGCCGTCGGGGCGGAGGAGGTAGAGAGGAGGAACGGGAATCCCGGCGCGCGTCAGCCCCTGGCTGTTGGAGGCTTTCGGTACTCATGCGCAGAACTCTCCTCTCGGCGTGCCGTTCGCGTCGACGCGGCCTACCCCAGCTGCAGCCCGACCTCGAACGTGGCGTCGTATCCGCCGGCCGCGGCCCGTGGTGCGAGCAGCAGCTGGTCGCCGCCACTGGTGCGGAAGATCCGGTCCTCAGCGTTCCGGGTCCTGCCCGGCCCTTTGGCGGCGTACGGCGCCGCGGTGTGCACCTGGTCGGTGAGCGCGTCGTCGAAATAGACTTGCGAAGTGAACTCGGCGGTGCGATCGACGCCGGCGGGGAC
>JAOUIC010000057.1 GCA_029884275.1 Gemmatimonadota bacterium
CTGTCGCGGCCCCCGCTCGATCCGCGGCTGGACGTCCAGCGCCTCGGCGATGGTGGCAATCATCCGGCCAAGCGGCACCACCTCATTCCCCCCGAGATTGAATACCTCCATCCCGGGAGGTGTCCCCGCCGTCCAGTCCACCGCCGACACGACCCCGCTCACGATGTCATCAATATAGGTGTAGTCCCGCGCCTCATCGCCATCACCGAACATGGTGATGGTCTCCCCCGCCAGCATCCTCCGGGTGAACGTGCGGATCGCGAGGTCGGGGCGCTGCCGGGCCCCGTACACGGTGAAGAACCTGAGCGCCGCGACCCGAAGCCCCGCGTGGGGCGCCAGCGCCTCGAGCAGCAGCTCACCGGCCCGCTTTGTCGCGGCGTAGGGCGAGATCGGGTGGATGGCCGCGGCGTCTTCCCGGAACGGTGGCGTGGTGTCGTCCCCGTACACCGAGGAGGAGGACCCGAAGACGAACCGGCTTGCGCCCGCGGCCCGCGCCGCGTCGATCAGGCTCTGGGTCCCGGTCACGTTGGCGCGGACATAACCGGCGGGATCGCGGAGCGAGGGACGCACCCCCGCCTTGGCCGCCAGGTGGACGATGACCGTTTCCGGCGTCAGGAGCCGGGCCACCCCCTCGGTCTCCAGGATATCCGCCTCGTGGAAGGCGTATCCAGGATGGCTGCGGGCGGCGAGAAGATTCTGCTCCTTGAGCGCGCGGGGGTAGAAGGGATCGAAGTTGTCCAACCCGACGACCTCGTCCCCCCGGGCGAGAAGCCGCTCGGCGAGGTGTGAGCCGATGAACCCGGCGGCGCCGGTGAGCAGGACTCGCGTCACGGGCCGAGGTGTTCCCGGAACCACGCGATCGTCCGCGAGAGCCCCTCGTCCAGATCAACCGACGGCTCCCACCCGAGGAGGGAGCGGGCCTTGGTGATATCGGGCTGGCGCACCTTGGGATCGTCGGTCGGGAGCGGGCGGCTGACGATGGGGGAGGACGACCGGGTCAGCGCCAGGACCCGCTCGGCCAGCTGACGCACGGTGAACTCGCGGGGGTTGCCGATGTTGGTCGGCTCGACATGGTCGCTGTGGAACAGCCGATAGATGCCGTCGATCAGATCCGAGACGAAGCAGAAGGAGCGGGTCTGCTGGCCTTCGCCGTACATCGTGAGCGGCTCGCCCTTGAGGGCCTGCACCACGAAGTTCGAGACCACCCGGCCATCCCGGGCCCGCATCCGCGGTCCGTAGGTGTTGAAGATGCGGACGATGCGGGTGTCCACCGCGTGCACCCGGTGATAGGCCATGGTCATCGCCTCGGCGAACCGCTTTGCCTCGTCGTACACACCACGGGGACCGACCGGATTGACGTGTCCCCAGTAGCTCTCCGGTTGCGGATGCACCTGGGGATCGCCGTACACCTCGGAGGTCGAGGCGAGAAAGAACCGCGCCCGCTTGGCCAGCGCGAGTCCCAGCGCGTTGTGGGTGCCGAGCGACCCCACCTTGAGCGTCTGGATGGGCAGCTCGAGGTAGTCGATCGGACTGGCCGGTGAGGCGAAGTGGAGCACGCCGTCGAGCGGCCCCTCGACGGCGATGAACCGGCTGACATCGTGCAGGACGAAGCTGAAGCGGGGATTCCCGGCGAGGTGGGCCAGATTGGCCCGCGACCCCGTCACCAGGTTGTCCATCCCGAGGACCTCATGCCCGTCGGCGAGAAACCGGTCGGTAAGGTGCGAACCGAGGAAGCCGGCCGCACCCGTGATGAGGATCCTCATGCGCGGCGCCTGCCAATCCCGTGGTACTCGAAACCCAGCCCCTGCATCCGCGGCGGGTCAAACAGGTTGCGCCCATCCACAATGAGCGCCTGCCTGAGCAGCCGCTTGATCCGGTCGAAGTCCGGGTTGCGGTAGACCAGCCACTCGGTCACGATCACCAGCGCGTCGGCGCCCTCCAGCACGGCATACGGGTCGTGGGCGTAGTGGATCCGGTCACCGAAGAACTGGCGGGCGCTCGCGATGGCCTTGGGATCATGGGCCCGGACTTCGGCCCCTCCCGCCAGCAGCCCCTCGACCAGGGGGATCGCCGGGCTCTCCCGCATGTCGTCGGTCTCGGCCTTGAACGCCAGGCCCCAGACCGCGATGCGCATTCCCTCGAGGTTTCCACCCACCGCCGTTCGCAGCTTGTCGAGCAGCACCAGCTTCTGCCGCTCATTGACCCGCTCCACGGCTTCCAGAATCTCGAAATCGGACCCGACCCGGCGCCCGGTGCCGATGAGCGCTTTCACGTCCTTGGGGAAGCAGCTGCCGCCATAGCCTGGGCCCGGGAAGAGAAACGCCGACCCGATACGCCGGTCGGACCCGATCCCGCGGCGGACATCGTTCACGTCGGCTCCGACGCGTTCGCAGAACATGGCGACCTGGTTCATGAACGAGATGCGCGTGGCCAGCATGGCGTTGGCGGCGTACTTGGTCACCTCCGCCGACGGAATGTCCATGAACAGGACCGGATTCCCGGTCCGGACGAAGGGGGCGTACAATTCCGACATCACAAGCCGGGCATCTTCGGAATCCACCCCGATGACGATGCGGTCGGGCTTCATGAAGTCGTCGATCGCGGCGCCTTCCTTCAGGAACTCCGGGTTGGAGCAGATGTGCACCGGGCGGCTGCTCTCAGCGCGGATCGCGGCCCGCACCTTTTCCGCCGTCCCGACCGGCACGGTCGACTTGGTGACGACGACCAGGTCGTCGGCCAGGTGGCGGCCAATGGTGCGGGCCACGTCGAGCACATGCTGCAGGTCCGCCGACCCGTCCTCATCGGGCGGTGTCCCCACCGCGATGAACACGACGCGGGAGCCGGCAATGGCGGCGCCGATCTCGGTGGTGAAGCGCAGGCGACCCTCCTGCTGGTTGCGCCGCACCATCTCCTCGAGTCCCGGCTCGTAGATCGGGATGTCGTTCGCCTGCAGGCGTGCCACCTTGCGGGCATCGATGTCCGCGCAGATGACATCGTTCCCGGTCTCGGCGAAGCAGGCCCCTGTCACCAGCCCGACGTATCCGCTTCCGACCACCGCAACTCTCATTGTGTCGCCCCCCCGGCCCGATGCCGTCGTTCCTACCTGGAGTAGAATCCCCGTACCGCATCAATCACCGCCTGCTGTGCGTCGCCCCGCAGCTCGGGGTAGATGGGCAGCGACACCACCTCGCGCGACGCAGCTTCCGTCCGGGGAAGGCTGCCCGCCCGATAGCCGAGATCGGCGAAACAGGGCTGCAGGTGCAGCGGCAGCGGATAATAGACCCCACAGCCGATGCCCAGCTGCTTGAGATGCTCGACCAGGGCATCGCGCCGCTCGAGGCGCAAGGTGTACTGGTGAAAGATGTGCTCGTTCTCGCGCTCGATCGCCGGAATGGTGACGGGCCCGAGCCCGGAAAAAGCCTCGTTGTAGCGCAGCGCCCGCTCCCGCCGGGCCGCGCTCCAGCCCGCCAGACGCGGCAGTTTGGCGAGGAGGACGGCGGCCTGGATCGTGTCCAGCCGGCTGTTGTAGCCGACCTCGTCATGGTAGTACTGCCTGGCCCCGCCATGGGTCCTGAGGCGGCGGAGCCTGGCCGCCAGCGCCTCGTCCTGCGCCACGATCATCCCGCCGTCACCCCAGCCGCCGAGATTCTTGGTGGGAAAGAACGAGAAGGCCCCGGCGTAGCCGGTCTCACCCGCGAGGCGCCATGCACCGCCCATGCGCCGCCTCGCGCCGATCGCCTGGGCCGCGTCTTCGATGACGGGCAGGCCACGCCGGCCGGCGACGGCCTGAATCTCCTCGAGTCGGGCCATCTGGCCGAAGAGGTGCACCACCACGATGGCGCGGGTGCGGGGTGTGATGGCCGCCTCGACCGCGACCGGGTCGAGGTTGAAGCTGGCGGGCTCGATGTCGGCGAAGACCGGCCGGCCGCCGGCGTTGTGGATCGTGCCCGCCGTCGCGAAGAAGGTGAACGCCGGCGCGATGACCTCGTCGCCCGGCCTCAGGTCGAGAGTCCGGAGGGAGAGCAGGAGCGCGTCGGTCCCGCTGGCGCACGCGATGGCGTGCCGGGTATGGGAGAGGTCGGCCACCGCCCGCTCCAGCGCGGCCACTTCATCGCCGAGGATGAACTGCTGGCGCTCGATCACCCGCAGCACCGCGGCCATCACGTCGTCCCGGATGGTCTGGTGCTGCGCGACGAGATCGAGGAGCGGGACGTTCACCTGGAATCCGAGAGAGAAAGGGTCGGGTCGCTGGCGGCGATGATGTGGCGGGCGGCGCGCAAGCTAGCGGGTGGCCGGACCCGGGTCAATCGCCTGAAGTTGGTTCCCCACTTCACGATACGTCGCGCCGCAGGCGGGGCACGCCAGGTCCGTCCCCTTGCCAGGAAGCCGCTCGCCACACCGGCACATCCAGCCGACTCTCCGCGCGGGAACTCCGACCATGAGCGCGAAATCGGGCACGTCGCTGGTGACCACCGCGCCGGCCCCGATGAGGCAATGCTCGCCGAGCGTGATCCCGCAGACGATGGTCGCGTTGGCTCCGATCGAGCTGCCCCGCCGGACCAGCGTTGGCCGATACTCATGCTTGCGCGAGACATGGCTCCGCGGGTTGGACACGTTGGTGAAGACGCAGCTCGGTCCGCAGAAGACGTCGTCCTCGAGCGTGACCCCCTCGTAGATCGAGACGTTGTTCTGCACCTTCACGTTGTCGCCGAGCCGGGTGCCCGGCATCACCACGACGTTCTGGCCGAGGTTGCAGCGCTGGCCGATCACCGCGCCCGGCATGACATGGCAGAAATGCCAGATCCGGGTGCCGGATCCGACGGTCGCCCCCTCATCCACATACGACGATTCGTGCACGAAGTAGTCCGCCATGGCCGGTCAATCCTGGTCCGCGGGTATGAAACTGCCGTCTGGTCGCACGATCTTTACCTCGGTCTCCAGCCGCACGCCGAACCGCTCGCGAACCGTGCTTCGGGCCAGGGCGATGAGCGCCCGGACATCCGCCGCGGTCCCCCCCCCGAGATTGACGAAGTAATTGGCGTGCTGCCGGGAAATTTCCACCCCGCCCTGTCGGGCGCCTTTCAGACCGGCGGCATCGATCAGCTGGCCCGCCGTCCGTACCCCCCCGGCCTTCCCGCGGCCCGGGCCTCCCGGGTTGGTGAAGACGCTGCCGCAGCATGGCTGGTTGAACGGTGTCTCCTCCTGCCGCCAGCGGAACAGCTCGGCGACTTCGGCCTGGATCGCCGGCGGGTCCGATGGCATGAGCTCGACCTCCGCCTCAAGGACGATTCGACGGCCCAACCCGCTCCCCCGGTAGGCGAAGCCGATCTGGTCCCGCGCGAGAATCGCGTCGCGCCCGCTCGGATCGACGACTGTCACCTGCCGCACGATCCCCGCCCAGTCCCCGCCGTGGCAGCCGGCGTTCATGTAGACCCCGCCTCCGACGGTGCCGGGAACGCCGACGAAGCGATGGAGCCCCGAGAATCCCGCCTCCGCCGAGCGTCGCGCCGCGAGCGGCTGCGGCAGCCCCGCCCCCAGTCGCCACCGTCCCTGACCGAGATCGTCACACCGGTCGAGTCCCTTCCCGAGCCGGATGACGAGGGCATCGAGCCCTTCGTCCGGCAGCAGGAGGTTCGAGCCGAGCCCGAGCGCGAACCAGGGGGTCCCCTGCTCCGCCGCCAGGGCCAGCGCCAGACCGACATCCTCGGCCGAGCCCGGCAACAGCACGCTCGCCGGCCCGCCGATGCGGTATGTCGAATGCCGCGCGAGCGGCTCGGACTCCCGCACCTCCCCGCGCACCCGGGCACGCAGCGCCTGGATGAACCGGGAGTCGCGCGCCGATGTCATCGAGCGGCTCGATGCTCTCGCGCCAGGCGATGCCACTCCTGCAGCGGGCAGACCTCCCACTGCTGATCGCGGAGCGCCGTGATCGCGTCGCAGGCGGCGGACGCGGCGGAGAGCGTGGTGGTGTACGGCACCCGGCGGGTGAGCGCCGCGGCGCGAATCGTGTAGTCGTCCTGCTGGGTCAGCTTGCCGAGCGGCGTGTTGATCAGCAAGCCGACATCGCCGGAAAGGAGGAGGTCGATGGCGTTGGGCCGCCCCTCGTAGACCTTGAGCACAGGCTCCGCCGGAACCTCATGCTCCTCGAAGAATCGTGCGGTGCCCTCCGTCGCGTACAGCTTGAACCCCATCGCATGCAGGCGGCGCGCGATAGGAAGCACGGTCGCCTTGTCATGGTCGTTGACCGTCACGAACACGCCACCGCTCTGAGGCAGCGGTCCGTCCGCGGCATGCTGGGCCTTGGCAAACGCCATGCCGAAGGTCGAGGCGATTCCCATCACCTCGCCGGTGGAGCGCATCTCCGGGCCGAGGATCAGGTCCACCCCCTGCAGCTTGTTGAAGGGGAAGACCGCCTCCTTCACCGCGACGTACGGCTGGCCCAGATCGTCCTCGAGGCCGATCTCGTCAAGGGTGCGCCCTGCCATGACCTTGGCCGCCAGGCTCGCGAGGGGCACGCCGGTGGTCTTCGAGACGAAGGGAATGGTGCGCGAGGCGCGCGGGTTCACCTCCAGCACATAGACCACGCCATCCTTGATGGCATACTGCACGTTCAGCAGACCGATGACGCCCAGGCGCTGGGCGAAGGAGCGGGTGTACGCCCGCATCTGGTCCACCTGCTCCGGGGTGATCAGGTAAGGCGGCAGGACGCAGGCGGAGTCGCCCGAGTGGATCCCCGCATCCTCGATATGCTGCATGACGCCGCCGATGACGCATCGGGTGCCGTCCGCGATGGCGTCCACGTCGGCCTCGAAGGCGTCCTCGAGAAACCGGTCGATCAGGACGGGGTGGCCCGGTGCGACCCGTACCGCCCGCGCGAAATAATCGCGCAGCGAGCCTTCATCGTACACGATCTCCATCCCGCGTCCGCCCAGTACGTACGAGGGGCGGACCAGCACGGGATAGCCCACCCTGGTCGCGACGGCCACCGCCTCATCGAGCGAAAGCGCCGTCCCCGCCGGCGGCTGAGTGATCCCCAGTTCCCGGGCCAGCGCCTCGAACCGCTTCCGGTCCTCCGCGGCATCGATGTTGTCCGGCGAGGTGCCGAGGATCTTCACGCCGGCAGCCTCGAGGCCCCGGGCGAGCTTGAGCGGCGTCTGCCCCCCCAGCTGGACCACCACGCCGAGGGGTTGCTCCACATGCACGATTTCGAGCACATCCTCCAGCGTGAGCGGCTCGAAGTAGAGGGTGTCGGAGATGTCGTAGTCGGTCGACACCGTCTCCGGGTTGGAGTTCACCATCACGGTTCGGTAGCCCATCT
Source organism: Gemmatimonadota bacterium (assembly GCA_029884275.1). Lineage (GTDB taxonomy): Bacteria > Gemmatimonadota > Gemmatimonadetes > Gemmatimonadales > GWC2-71-9 > JADJOM01. The sequence goes on from JAOUIC010000057.1 coordinate 7,319, forward strand.
CGCGGAACGCGAGCGTTGCCCGGACGCAGCAGTAGTCGAACTCGACCCCCTGGCCGATCCGGTTGGGGCCGCTGCCCAGGATGATCACGGTGCGGTCGCCGCGAGCTTCGGCCTCGTTCTCCTCGTCGTAGCAGGAGTACAGGTAGGGCGTCTTGGAGGGGAACTCGCCGGCGCAGGTGTCCACCGTCTTGTAGGCCGGGCGCACGCCCAGCCGGTGCCGGAGAGCCCGGATTCCGTCCTCGCGCTCGCCGCGCAGCTCGGCGAGCTGCCGGTCGGAAAACCCCATCTGTTTCATCTGGCGGAGCTGGACGGTCGCCGCCGCGCCACCGGGGCGGCGTTCGGCCCAGTCCCGCTCGGCTTCGACCAGCTCCTGCATCTGGTCCAGGAACCACGGGTCGATGCCGGTCCGCTCCGCGATCTCCTCGACGCTCGCACCCGCCAGCATCGCCCGCTTGACCTGGAAGATCCGCTCGGCCGTCGGGGTGCGGATCGCGGATTTGATCGCCTCCATCGAGGTATCGCTCAGGCGGTCATCGATCGGGGCCTTCCCGATCTCCCACCCCGAGCGATCGGCCTCCAGCGCCCGGAAGCCCTTCTGGAACGCCTCCTTGAAAGTCCGGCCG
>JAOUIC010000058.1 GCA_029884275.1 Gemmatimonadota bacterium
ACCGGGAGAGGGGACTGGCGGCGGAGGTGACTCTCCTCGATACCCGGGGCGGGAGAGCACAGGCGATCCCCCTCCCCGAGCGCGCCAGCGGCACCGCATGGTCGCCTGATGGCAGGCACCTTGGCGCCATGACCGCAAGTTCACCGGACCGGGCCATGACGGTGGATGTCGGTGCGGGTACGGCCCGGTCGGTCAAGCTGCAGTGCGGGGATCGCTGCGAATTCGCATATGAGACGATTGCCATGGGTCCCGAATGGCCATTCGCCGCGGCGTCGTCTCAGAACGATGTGTGGACTCTGAACCTGGAGACCGGGGCGGTCAGGCTGCTCGCGGCAGATGCCTGGGAGGCGATCGCCTGGCTCGGCGACTGGGTATATTTCATCAGGAGAGTGGGGCAGACCGACCAGCGGCGGAGGGCCCTGTTCCGGGTGCAGGCGTCCGGGGGCCGGGAAGAGCGCCTGATCAACCTTCCCCCCGAATGCGAGGACAACTTTGTTGCCACCGTCTCCCCTGACGGCAAGTCGGTCGCCTGCGCCGAGCTCACCGTCCGGCAGGACATCCGCGTGATCGACGACTTCGATCCCGCCGCCGGAAATCGCTGACCGAAGGGGAAGGCAGGGCCTGCTTCCGTGCCAGCCCCTTCCCATACTGGACGCCCCTCCTCCGCTCGCTAGCTTTCCCCCACCTCATGCCCACACCCCTCGAGCAGCTCTCCACCGCCCTTGCCGACCGCTACCGCATCGAGCGGGAGCTGGGGCAGGGCGGCATGGCCACCGTCTACCTCGCCCAGGACCTGCGGCACGACCGAAAGGTCGCGCTCAAGGTGCTCCGGCCCGAGCTGGCCGCGGTCATCGGCGCCGAGCGGTTCCTGGCCGAGATCAAGACCACCGCCAACCTGCAGCACCCGCACATCCTGGCGCTGTTCGACTCGGGCACGGCGGGCGACCACGAGAGTCGCCCATTCGTGTTCTATGTCATGCCCTACGTCGAGGGGGAATCGCTCCGCGACCGGCTCGTGCGGGAGCAGCAGCTGCCGGTGGAGGACGCGGTCAGGATTGCCCGCGAGGTGGCCGACGCGCTCGAGTACGCCCACGCCCACGGCGTCATCCACCGCGACATCAAGCCGGAGAACATCCTGCTCCACGGCGGCCACGCCCAGGTGGCCGACTTCGGCATCGCGCTCGCCGCCTCGCGCTCGGAGGGCAGCGCCCGCATGACCGAGACCGGCATGTCGCTGGGCACGCCGCACTACATGAGTCCCGAGCAGGCGATGGGCCAGCGGGAGATCACCGCCCGCTCCGACGTCTACGCCCTCGGCTGTGTGCTGTACGAGATGCTGAGCGGCGAGCCCCCGTTCAACGGCCCCACCCCGCAGGCCATCGTGGCGCGGGTGATGACCGAGGAGCCGCGCTCGCTCAGCCTGCAGCGGAAGAGCATCCCGCCTCACCTCGAGGCGGCGGTCAACATGGCGCTGGAGAAACTGCCGGCCGACCGCTTCGCGAGCGCGGCGGCGTTCGGCGCCGCACTCGAGAACCGGTCGTTCGCCACCGCCGCCGCCGCCCCCACGACCCGGACGGCGCCAGCGCGCGGCCGACCCGGCGCTCTCGTCGTCGCTCTCGCGGCGGTGGCCCTCGTCGCCTCGGCCGCGGTGGTGGCGCTCCTCCTCCGCCGGCCCGTCGCCGTCCCACCGGCCCGTTTCGCCATGACCCTGCCGGGCGAGGTGCCGCCGGTGGCGGTGAAGCTCTCACCCGATGGCAGCACCATCGCGTACGCCGCCGCGGGCAACACCGACCGGCTGGCGATCTACGTGCGCCGGCTCGACGAGCTCACTCCGCGGCGGCTGGAGGGCACCGATGATGCCTCCGTGCTCGGCTTTTCCTCCGACGGGCAGTGGATCGCCTTCGTGACCACCGCCGGGACGGCCAAGCGGGTGCCGGTCGCCGGGGGCGGCGCGTCGCCGATCCCGGTGCGCGGCGGCGGCACGATCCTGCAGGTCGATTTCATTGGCACCGACCGCTACGTGGTGACCCGCGGGGACCGGTCGCTGGCACTGATGGAGCGTGACGGGAGCCTCCGCGATCTGGTTGCCCCCGGGGGCGCCACGGGTGAGCCCGTCGTCGATGTCAACCAGGTGCTTCCGGACGGCTGGATCCTCGGCCGTTACTGGGAGGCTCCGCCGAACGGCAAGGTCGTCGCGCTGGACCCCGCGACCGGGAAGCGGATCGTCGTGGTGGACCAGATGGCATCCTGGGCCGGGGCGGGGGACGGATTCCTCGCCTGGGCATTGCCCGACGGCACCATGTTCGCGGCCCCCTTCGACCTGGATGCCAAGCGGCTCACCGGGCCGGCCGTGCCGGTGGGCGGGACGGTCTTTGCGGTGCTGGGCTTCTCCCCGCCGGCGGCTGCGGCGGGACAGGCGCTGGTGTACGTCCCGAGCCGCTCGCGGATCCTCACCCGGGTGGACCGGTCGGGGACGGCCACCACCATCCTGGCCACCGAGCGGTCATATCACAACCCGCGGGTGTCGCCGAACGGTCGCACCATCGCGATGGACTTCACCGATCAGCAGCGCGATGTGTGGCTGTTCGAGCTTCGCGATTCGACGTTGACGCGGTTCGGGTTCGACTCCAGTGCCCACGACCCCACCTGGCTCCCCGACGGCAGCGGCCTGCTCTTCGCCGGGGTCCGCGGCACCGAGATCGGCATCTTCCGCCGCCGCTTCGATGGCCCACCGGCGGCGGAGCGGGTCCTGCTTGATGGGGCACAGGTCACGGCGCACGCCGTCACCCCCGACGGCCGGGTGGCGATAGCGGTGGACATTTCGCAGGGGCACTTCGACCTCTTCGCGGTGCCGCTCGACGGCAAGGGCGCGGTGGACACCATCGCCGGCACCGAATTCAACGAGGGGTTCCCGGCGCTCTCCCCCGACGGCCGGTGGCTGGCCTACTCGTCGGACGAATCGGGCCGCGGAGAGGTGTATGTCCGGGGCTATCCCGGGTTCGGGCAGAAGGTACAGGTGTCGCAGGATGGCGGCATCGAGCCGGTCTGGTCCCGGAATGGCCGGGAGCTGTTCTATCGGGCCGGCACCGGGGCGGGTCCCAGGATGATCGCGGCGCAGGTCGAGACCGGTTCGGGCTTCCGGGTCACCGCGCGACGGGAGCTGTTCGACGTGGGGAGCTACGAGTTCGCCACGCCGCACGCCAACTACGACGTCTTCCCCGACGGACAGAGCTTCGTGATGGTGCGGCAGGGCCGGCCGGGTCAGTCGGCCGAGCTGGTGTACCTGCAGAACGTGCTGGGGGTGGTCGGGGGCGGCACTCGGTGAGGCTGGCGCTGGCGGAATCGGTTCGCTCGTGGATCCTGAGCGAGGGCACGTCAGAGGCGGCGCTGCTGGAGCGGCCGCTCTCCATCGGCCGCCTGCCGGAGTGCGACCTGTCGCTGGCCGGCGAGAACGTCTCTCGCCGGCATGCCTACCTGCTGCCCACTCCTGAAGGTCCCATGCTGGTTGACCGGAGCCAGTTCGGCACCTGGGTCAACGGCGAGCGTATGACCGTTCCCCGGCTCCTCGCCGATGGGGACTCGTTGGAGATCGGCGGGCACACCATCACCGTCAAGGCCGTCTCCCGGTCGCGGGCTTCGGAGGCTGTTCCTGCAGGCGGCGCGCTGAGGCTCCGGCGCTGGGTAGTGCGCTACGGGCCATCCGAGCTGCTGGGGACGATCGTCACCGTGGGGGCAGCCACCAGCATGTTCGCCCTTACCGGGAGCACCGTGGCCGCGGCGTTCGCGGGTACACTCGCGGAGGTGGTGGTCTACTACGGCGTGATGATCCTGCGCGAGACCATCCGGGAGGCCTACGAGGCCGGCAGGCGCCATGCCCCGTACGGCACCGTCCAGGTCATCGGGGTGATCCGGAACGTCGTCATGGAATTCGGCATCGCCGAGGCGCTCGACAGCGGCGTGATCCGACCGTTCTGCCTGAGCATGGGGCTCACGCTGGTCGGTGGCCAGGCGGGGGTGCTCGTTGGGAAACTGGCGGCGGATCTGGTGTTCTACGGCCCGGTCCTGGCGGCCTACGAGTGGCGGCTGGCTCGTGCCCAGTCGGAGCGGCAGACGGCACAGGAAGGGCGTCGGCATCGACCAACAGGGCAGATGCTCAGGGAAGAGGAGGGCTGACGGCGACCGCTACGGCCGCCGCTCGACCGTGATGCCGGAGGCGCGGTCGAAGGTGATGGCGTACCCATGGGTTTCGCCCGCCTCGATTGCCACGCCATGCAGCACCCGGCTCGAGGGCTCCCAGCTGGCGTCATATCCGCGGACCGACAGCTGGTAGGTGCCGTGAGCTGTCCCGGCGACGGTGAGCAGGTAGGCGCCTGGCTCGGGCGCTGTGATCTCGAGGACGCGGGTCGCCGTCCCCGACCCCTCGGTCTCCGGGTCCTCGATCACCTCGTCGTCGTCCCAGGCGCCCGGGATTTCCCGCAGCATCGTGCCGCTCGCGATGTCGAAGCCGGTGCGACGTCCCTGCGGGTCGCGGAGCAGCAGCGTCGCGGGGAACTCGCCCAGCCCACCGCCGCCCTCGGACGACAGCGCGATGCTCAGCGGTCTCTGGCCGCGCGGATCGGGCGGGTCGGCGGTGTCACTGCCCGCCGCCGCCGCTGTAGGCGTGCTCATGGCGGGCGAGGAGTCGCGAGCCGCGGCCGCGGTCCGCCGGTCACCGGCCTGGCAGGCGACCGTGGCTGCGCAGCCGAGCGCCAGCGCGATCCATGCTCCGCCTGCTTGTCTCATGCCCTCTCGCCTTTCAGGACCTCGGCCCAGCGCCGCTCGGCGTTCCGCCGGATCGCGGGCATGAACAGGAGGCGGATGCCGATGATCCCCACTCGCGCCCAGCGCCAGTACCGGGCGAAGTGGCGTCGCGCTTCGGGGTCGGTGGCCACGGCCCGGGTCTCATGGGCAAAGCGGGTGCGGTCAGGGCCGACGGCGTCGGCCTCGAGGGTCCACGCGATCTTGACCTGGTTCGGTTCCGCGTAGCTGGCAAACTGCTCGGCGGGGATCGGGCGGAAAGTGACGTCGGCGACCCACGGCTGGCACGCCGCGCCACAGATGATCAGCGAGGGTGGGGTGTTCACCAGCATGCCCCATCCCAGGCTCCGGGTTTCGGCGAGCAGGCCCTGAGGCTGGCGAGGGCCGGCAGGCGGAGCGCCCATGAGGCGCTCGCGGAGCCAGAACACCAGCCGGACGAGGGGCAGCGCCTGGAGGTCGAGGGCGCACGCTTCCTCCATGACGATGCCCGCCGGTGCCCGGATGGTTGCCTGAAACCGTTCGCGCACATCGGGGCGGGGCATGAAGAGATCGAGCGGGGAAGTCATGGCGGGCCGCGCCGGCTCAGGGCCCCGGCTGGAGCCGGGCCACGAGAGTCACCAGCTGCACGTGGCACTCACTATCGTTCACCTTCACTCCGGCCTTGCTCCATGGCTGGTAGCCGGGGGCCTCGAGGAAGACCGAATAGGTCCCTGCCCGCTCCGGCGCGCCGGCCAGCGAGATCAGCGTGCCGAGCCCGTCGCTGCGGAACGGCATGAGCGAGTCGGAATAGGCGCCCTCGACCGCCACTCCCCGCGCGATCGACGCCCGGGGGCTGTCATCGAGCGAGTCCCGCACCTCGACCTCGATCCCCATCTGGATATGGGCGCTGCAGGCGCCGTCATTCGCCGCGTCGCACCCTAGGGAGCCCATGACGGCGAGACAACCGAGCTGCCGCAACCCCACGGCGCGCTTCATCGGAACCCCCTCCCTCGACCCCTTCCGTACCGAGCAACCTGTGCCCGGGGATTCCTCTGGGCAAGCTCTCGGGGCGGATTCATCGGGCCGCCACTCCCCAGGCGGCGCCGGTCACCGAATCGAGCGCCTTCCGAAGCGCCACGTCGCGCGGGTCGCCGGGGAGGCTCGTGCCCATCTGGCTGGTGACGTAGCCGTAGCCGATCCCGGCATCCGGGTCGGCGTAGCCCATCGAGCCGCCGGCGCCGAGCGCGCCGAAGGAATGTTCGTTCCCGAACGCCCACAGCGGGCTGGGCTTGGCGAAGCCCAGCGAATACCGCACGTCGGCCAGCAGGCACTCGTCGTGGAAGCCGTGGGTCGGTGGCGTCGGCGGTGCGGCCAGCGCGGCCAGGGTCTCGGGCCGGAGCCCCAGCTCCCGGCCGCCGGTCGCGAACACCCCGTACGCCTTCGCGATGGCGCGCGCGGTGCCGACGCCGCCCCCTGCCGGCACTTCCAGGTTGCGGGCATAGATCCACTTCTCGTCGCGCACCACCTCGGAGCCGGGGTTCACCCCGAGCGAGCGGTAGACGTGCGAGCGGCGGCTGAACGCGGTGAGCAGCAGCTTGAGCGGAAACCCGCGGGGCAGGGCGAGCCGCCGGCCGGCGAGGTGGGCCAGTCGCGTGCTGGGGATGGACTCGGGGAGACGGATGTAGAAGTCGAGTCCCAGCGGCGTCGCGATCTCGTCCTGGAAGAACTGCCCCAGGCTCCGGTGGCGTGGATCCACTCGGCGGATCAGCTCGCCCTCGTAGAAGCCGAGTGTGAGGCCGTGGTAGCCGTGCCGGGTGCCGGGGACCCAGGCCGGCTTCTGGCGCGCCATGACGACCGCCAGCCGATCGAGGTCGGCGACGGTGGCGCGGTCCACCGGCTCGTCGAAGGCGAACAGCCCCGCCTGGTGGGCCAGCAGCTGGCGGACAGTGATCGCCGCCTTGCCCTGCTGGGCGAATTCCGGCCAGTAGGTGGCGACCCGCTCCTCGTGATCGAGCCAGCCGCGGGAGTGGGCCAGCGCCAGCGTCATCGCGGCGAGGCCCTTGGTGGAGGAATAGACCAGCACCATGGTGTCCTCCTGCCATGGCTCGCCGGTCGCCTTGTTCCGGATGCCGCCCCAGAGGTCCACCACCTTCTCGCCCCGCAGGTACACCGCGCAAGCGCCGCCCAGCTCGTGTCGCCGGGCGAAGTTCTTCGCGAAGGCGTCGCGCACCGGCTCAAAGCCGGGGCATACTTCTCCCTCGACCGTGATGCTCATCCTTCACCTCCGGTCGGTCAGGCTAGCCGGAGGGTGGTGATGGGAGCGTGAGGTGGGGTTGAAGGGGTGTTCAGCTGTCTTGCAGCGCCGACCGCCACCATCCCGTCCTTCATGACGATGGCGGCCGGTGCCCGGACGGTTGTCTGAAACCGTTCGCGCACATCGGGGTGAGGCATGAAGAGATCGAGCGGGGAAGTCATGGCGGGCCGCGCCGGCGTGGAATCCGGACTCACTGGCGCTCGAGCATCGACCTCCCCCGAATCGCCTACCGCCCGAACCCGGAGAGGAGCGAGGTCAGCGAGCTCTCGAGCGCGCTCGTCTCCGGCACCTTCCCATCCGGGGTGAGGTGGTCGATCACGGCCGGCAGCAGTCCGGCGAGGAGTGAGCCCGCCTCGGATACCGGAACCCCCGCCTTGCCGGCGAATTGCGCAAGCGTCTCCGGGCCAAGGACATCGGTCACCTGCGCGGCGGAGACCGGCGGGTTGGGTCCCGTCGAGATCCAGCCCGAGATCATGTCACCCAGGCCCTTCTTCTGAAAAGCGCCGACCAAACCGCCCAGCCCTCCGCTTCCTCCCACCGAAGCGTCGCGGGTACTCAGGAGACCGGCCAGAGCCGTGAGGACCTGCGGGTTCTTGGACACCACGGATACCAAGCCGCCGAGGCCGCTCGCGCCGCCTTGCCCGCCCGTTGCCTGCTTCAAGAGTCCATCGAGGATTCCCATCGTTTCTCTCCGCTCTAAGTATGAGCCGTCAGCCTACGTTGCAACCGGATCGTCCGGAATCCGAGCGGAAATGACCGCGCTCCATAATACCTGGTGACGATCCCAAGGCGCCAGCGATTCGAATGCGTGCGCTAGATCCGTGGTCCGCCAAACGACCGCGCATG
>JAOUIC010000574.1 GCA_029884275.1 Gemmatimonadota bacterium
ACCGGAGTGCCGGGCCGAGTGGTGGGCGTGGCCCTCCCCCGCCCCGGCCATGGCCGCACTGGCCAGACCCCTCGGGCAGGAGTGCAGCAGGGCGGGCGCGGCCATGACCAGGCCGAACCAGACCGCGAGCACCCCCGCAAGGGACCGAGACCAGCCGCTCATCCTGCGCATGGGCCCAATCTAGTGCGAGCCGCCGACCCCGTCCACAACGGCGTCGGCGGGGGCGGCAAGCTTCGTCCCGCGGAGGCGCCGGCCGAGCGCTTCGCGCCAGTCGAAGAAGATTTCGTACACGGTCGGAATGACCAGCAGGGTCAGCAGCGTCGAGGTGAGCACGCCGCCGATGACCGCGACACCCAGCGGCTGCCGGAACTGCGCCCCCTCCCCCCGCGCGATGGCGACCGGGACCATGCCGGCGATCAGCGCGAAGGTGGTCATCAGGATCGGCCGGAGGCGGATGGCGCCGGCTTCGATCAGCGCCTCCCGGATCGGCATCCCCTTCTCGTGACTCCACTTCGCGAAGTCGATCAGGAGGATCGCGTTCTTGGCGACGATGCCCATCAGGAGGATCACGCCGATCAGGCTCATGATGTTGACCGTGAGCCCGGTGATGGCGAGCGACAGCATCACCCCCACCAGCGACAGCGGCAGCGACATCAGGATGGCCATCGGATCGAGGAACGAGCCGAACTGCATCACCAGGATGAGATACATCAGCAGGACCGCGACGCCGAGCGCGAGGAAGATGTTGCCGAACACCTCGCTCTGGTTTTCGGCGTCGCCGCCCTCGGAGTAGGTGACGCCCGGCGGCAGCGGGGTCTGGGCCAGCGCCTTCCGGACATCCGACATCACCTCGCCGGTGGAGCGGCCCTGGGTGTTCCACTCCACGTTGACGACCAGGTCCCGGTCGAGATGGTTGATGACCGCCGGGGCCAGGTCCGACTTGACCCGGACGACCTGTCCGAGCGGCACCGTCCGCGGCGCGCCGTTCGCGCCGCCGGGGATCAGCAGGGGCAACTGCCGGAGGTCCTCCGCCCGCTGGCGCGCCGAGGGGGCCAGCCGGACCACCACATCCCGCGTTTCGCCGCTGGGGTCCACCCAGTCGCCGGCGTCGATGCCGGCGAAGGCCGGCCGGAGCGCCTGGGCCACCTGCCCCGCCGTCAGCCCCAGCGCGCCGGCCAGACCTCGATCCAGGTCCACGGTCAATTCCGGGCGCTGTCCCTTGCTCGAGAGGGCGATGTCGACCGAGCCCGGGGTGGCCGCCACCACGGACCGGACCTGCTCCGCGGCGGTGTTGATCGACGCGAGGTCCGGCCCCTTCACCTGCAGCGCCAGCTGTTTGCGCCCGCCGCCCATGTCACTGGTGAAGAGGGCCATGTTGACGCCCCCCATCCGCGCCAGCTGGCTGCGGATCTCCGCCCCGATCGATTCCGCGTCGAGCGAGCGCTCCGACTTGGGCACCAGCTTGACGTACATCTTCCCGACGTCGACCGCGCTCGAACCGGGATCCCCGAGGGTGATGTAGCTGTACATCACGTCCGGGCGCGCCCGGATGATGCGGTCGGCCTCATCCGCCTTGGCCCGGGTGTAGGCGAGGTTCGACCCCGGCGGCGTTTCGATCTGTACGTTGAACTCCGAGCGGTCGTCGAGCGGCATGAACCCGACGCCCACCTTGTGCCACTCCGGCACCACCAGGAAGAGCCCGATCCCGATGACGGCCCCCGCGACCGTGCCGGCGATGCGGAAGGGGAGCGGCCGTCTGGCGGACAGGGCCCAGACGCTGATCACCAACCCGAGCACCAGCGCCAGGAAACCGAGCACGCCGTTCCAGAGCAGGGTGAAGGCGCTGACCATCGACCCGGTCGCGAGCACCACCATCGCGGCGCGGTGGTCGAGCGCCCAGGCGATCACCCCGCGATAGCCCTCCGCCATGCGGGTGAACCAGGCGTTGAATCGGTCGAGCTGCCGGGTGATCCAGTTGCGCTGCGCCGCCGGCACGTGCGGATCGGGCCAGTAGGCG
>JAOUIC010000575.1 GCA_029884275.1 Gemmatimonadota bacterium
CGAGCACATCGACGCCGCCTGCGACGCGGTCGGGGCCCTGCGGGCCCAGGGCCGCAAGGGGTTCACGGTGTACTCCGCCGCCCCGAACCACGAACTCGAGCATGCCCTCGGGATCACCAACAGCCCGGTGCGGCTCTTCACCCTGATTGGCGGCATCACCGGGGTCTGCGCCGGCGTGGGCATGACCTTCTGGATGTCGCTCGACTGGCCGCTCGTCGTGGGCGGCAAGCCGATCGCGACCGTGCCGCCGTACGTCGTCTTCATGTTCGAACTGATGGTCCTGATCGGCGCTCTGTCCACGGTCGCCGGCGTCATCATCCTCTCCCTCGCCACGCCCACCACCGGCCTGGCCTACGACCCCCGGTACAGCGACGACCAGATCGGGATCTTCGTTCCCTGCCCGCCGGCCGAAGCCGAGGGCATCGAGAAACTGTTCCGTGAGGCCGGATCGGTGGAGGTGCGACATGCGGCGTAACGGAGCAGGGCTGGTCACGCTGCTCGCGGCGCTGTTCGCCGCCGGCTGTGACTACTACTACAACGACGTCCCGTCTCCGGACACCTATCTGAACCTCGTCCCCTGGTTCGACGGGATGACCCGGCAGCCCGCGGTCCATCCGTACCAGCGATTCGACATCCCGCGCCATGCCGTGCCCGGCACCGTGCCGATCACCGGGGGCGAGGCCGACTGGTCCACTGAGTGGGGGAACCGGACCACCACCACCGCCCCCATCGACCGGTTGGTGAATCCCCTCGCGGGCCAGCCGGCATCCGCGCGGGGCGATACCCTGTACCAGACCTTCTGCGCCGTCTGCCACGGAAGCACCGGCGCCGGCGACGGCCCGGTCGGTCCGCAGGTCGCGGCCCTGCCGCTGATCACCGACCGGGTGCGGGCCTTCTCCGACGGCTACCTCTACAGTTACATCCGCTACGGGGGGTTCCTCATGCCTTCCTACGGCGACAGGGTTCGCGGTGAGGCACGGTGGGAGATCGTGAACTACGTGCGGAGCCTGCAGGCCGTGCCCGCCGCCGCGCCGGGAGGAGCCAACTGATGGGCACGAGTCTCGTTCGCAACAAGCTCGGGGCCCACGCCCTTTCCGGCCGATACTCCACCTTCCTCGGACTCGGAGTGGTGCTCGCCGTCGCGGGCCTCGCGCTCTTCGGGGTGACCCTCACCGGAGCCCACGCCGCCCGGGCATGGCACCTGTTCCACGTGAACTGGGTGTACTTCACCGGCCTCACCGCCGGCAGCTTCGCCTTCGTGGCCGTGCAGAAGGTCACCAAGGCCAAGTGGTCTGGCGTGATCATCCGTTTCGCGGAGGCGGCGCCGTTCTTCTTCTTCCCGGTCTCGCTGGCGGGTTTCATCCTGATCTTCACCGTCGGATACGATCACATCTTCCCGGAGATGCACGGCCTCGGGCACGGAAAAGAGATCTGGCTCTCGCATCCGTTCATGTTCGGCCGGCTGGCCGTCGGTCTGGCGCTGCTCTACTGGCTCGGCTTCGCGCTGGTGAAGGCGGACATGGTGCCCGACCTGCACGAGCTCAAGGAGCAGGTGAATGGCGGGCGCCGGAACCTCTACGCGTCCTGGGCGGCGGGATTCGATCCCAGCCCCGCCGGCCGCGCGGCTCACGAGGCGAAGATCGCCCGGCTCGCCCCGATGTACGTCGTGGTCTATGCCATCGTCCTCACCATGGTGGCGTTCGACACCATGATGGCGCTCCAGCCCCACTGGTTCTCGAATCTCTTCGGCGGCTGGTACTTCATGGGGTCGTTTCTCGGGGCCCACACCCTGCTGGCCCTGACCATGCTCTACGGGCGACACGAGATCGGGATCGAGGAGTATGTGTCGCCCAGGCAGCGGCATGACCTCGGCAAGCTTTGCTTCGGATTCTCCGTCTTCTGGACCTACCTGATGTGGTCCCAGTTCCTGGTCATCTGGTACGGCAACCTGCCCGAGGAGACCGGGTTCGTCTTCGCCCGGCTCTGGGGGGCATGGCGTCCCATCGGGACCTGGGT
>JAOUIC010000576.1 GCA_029884275.1 Gemmatimonadota bacterium
TGCCCCGCGCCCCGCAGTCCCGGACCACCCCGCCGGTGAGCGCCTCGCGGAACCACGGGTTGAGCCGGTTCTGCACCGACACGACCGGGACGATGGCTTCGGCCCGGCGGATCTCGTCAACCGAGACGTTGGAGAGGCCGACCCAGCGGATCTTCCCCTCGCGCTGGAGGTCGGCGAGTGTGCCGACGCTCTCCTCGAGGGGAACGGCGGGATCGGGCGCGTGCAGCTGGTAGAGCGCGATCTGCTCGACGCGAAGAGCCCGGAGGGAAGCGTCGCAGGCGGCTCGGAGATGGCCCGGGCTCGCGTCACGCTCCCAACTGCCGTGGGGTCGGGTGAGGCCGCCCTTGGTGGCCACCAGGATCCGCTCGCGCGGGCCGCTCCAGCTTCGAAGCGCCTTCGCGATGAGCCGCTCGTTGTGGCCGATGTCGGTATGGTCGAGGCAGTAGACGTCGGCGGTGTCGATGAGTGTCATGCCGGCGTCGAGCGCCGCGTGAACGGCGCGGATGCCGTCCGCCTCGGGCGGCCGCTCGACGATCGAGATGTGCATCCCGCCGTAGCCCACCACCGAGACCGCCGGTGCGCCGGGCCCGATCGGTATCGCCCGCATCGGTTCAGACCCCGATGGTCTTCCGGACGAAGGCGAGCACCTCGTCCCGGACGTCGTAGTAGATGGCCATGGCGTGAGCGGCGCCGGGGACGATCCTGGTGCCGACGTGGGGGAGGCCCCGGCTCCAGTCGCGCACGTTCTGCGCGCCGTTGAACGGATCGCCCTCGGAGGTGGTCAGGAGGAATGGCGCCTTCACCGTCTCGGTGGCTCGGCGGATCCGAGCCGGACCGTCGGGAAAGACGGGCGCGCCGGCGGCGCCGAAGGTGATCACCCCGACCAGTCCGGTGATCGCGGGTGCGGCGAGCAGCGCCCCGCTCCCGCCTACGCTCGAGCCGACCAGCAGGAGCCTGCCGGTGTCGATCTGGTTCTGGGCCGCGCCCCAGCTGGCGACGCGGAGGATGTCGTCATCGATCCTGCCGAAGCCGACCCGCGCGGCGCTGGCCATGAACGCGGCGCCGAACGCCTCGCCGGTGAAGCCGACCGGCGCATCGATCACCACCGGACCGCCGGGACCGGCGGTCGAGGCGCCGTGGCCCCGCTCATCGAAGGCGAGCACCGCCACGCCCAGCTCCAGCAGGTCCTCGATCAGCGGGGCGTAGCTGTCCATCGTGGCGGGATACTGGTGCGCGAGGACGGCGAGCGGGTAATTCCGGGCGACGGGGAGCTCGGGGTAGGCCAGCACCCCGCGGAGCAGGAGGCCGTCCCCCGCCAGGACGGCCATGTCGAGCGAGCCGAGCGGTGGCGGGAGCGTCATCACTTCATTCCGAGCTGGGCCAGGAGCCGAAACTGCTCCTTCTCGGTCACTTCACCGGACTGGACCAGCGGCTGCAGCGCCGCCAGGACCTCCGCGCGGCCACCATCGATGCGGCGGGCGCGCAGCTCCTGGATCATGCGGGCGAACCGCTGGTCATACATGTCGTTCTTGATCTCGCCGGCGCGGAACTCGGCGCTGAGCCGGGCGAGTTCCTGCGCGACGCGGGCGGGCTTGATGGGCGTGAGTTCACCGGGCGCTTCGGACATGGGAGCCTCAGGGAGTGTCGACGGGTGTCAGCTGCGATGGAAGCAAGCTAAAGCGGGTCGAGCGGGGAGACCAGTCGGTTCGGCGGGGCCCGGATGGCCCGAAATGCGAGAGGGGCGGAGATCCTCGCCGCCCCTCGACACATCCTGCCTGGCCCGCGCGTCGCCGCCTCAGCCGCACTCGCTGAAGCCGCAGACGTGGCACTTCATGCACCCTTCGGCGAACTCGAGCTGCGAGCCGCAGTCGGGGCAGGCGCCGGTGAGCACCGGCTGGTCGTGGACCCGGGCGAGTTCCTCGCCGGCCTGACCTGTCACGCGGGGCGGCTGTGACACCGCCACGACCGGCGTGGCGGTCTCGGCGGCGTCGGTGCCGGGGAGCAGTTCCTGC
>JAOUIC010000577.1 GCA_029884275.1 Gemmatimonadota bacterium
ACGGCGTAGTGGAGAATGCCGTCCACGAAGTAGGTCGGGTTTTCGTGGGTGGTCGGCTTGATCGTCTCGACGCACCCGCCCTGGTCCACCGCCACGTCCACGATGACCGAGCCGGGCTTCATCGTCTTGAGGTCCTCCCGCTTCACCAGGTGCGGGGCCTTGGCGCCGGGCAACAGCACCGCGCCCACCACCAAGTCGGCCCGGCGGATGACCTCGAGGATGTTGTGGCGGTTGGAGAACAGCGTCGTGACGTTCGCCGGCAGCACATCATCGAGGTAGCGCAGCCGGTCGAGGGAGATGTCCAGGATGGTCACCCGGGCACCGAGCCCCGCCGCCATCTTGGCGGCGTTGATCCCCACCACCCCGCCACCAATGATGGCGACCTCGGCCGGCGACACGCCCGGCACGCCGCCGAGCAGCACGCCGCTCCCGCCATAGACCTTCTCCAGGTACTTGGCCCCTTCCTGGATCGCCATCCGGCCGGCCACCTCGGACATCGGGGTGAGCAGCGGCAGCTCGCCGGAGGGGAGCTGGACGGTCTCGTAGGCCACCGCGATCGCCTTGGACTTCATCACCGCCCGGGTGAGTTCCTCGGCCGCGGCGAAGTGGAAGTAGGTGTAGATGATCTGGCCAGCACGCATCCTCGGCCACTCGACCGCGATCGGCTCCTTGACCTTCATGATCATCTCGGCCTTGGCCCAGACGTCATCCGCCGTGGGAAGGATCTTCGCCCCCGCCGCGACGAAGGCCTCGTCGGGGAATCCGCTGCCCAGCCCGGCGCCCTGCTCGACGTACACCGTGTGGCCCCGCGTCGTGAACGCCTCGACACCGGCTGGAACCAGCGCGATGCGGTTCTCGTTGGTCTTGATCTCCTTCGGGACGCCGATGATCATGGGTCGCTCTCTCTCGTCAAGGTGACGACGGTGGCTGCCGGCCGGTGGCCGGAGGTTAGTGTTCCGGGCCCAGCCTGACAACAGTCTGACGCTCGGGGGCGAAGTACTCCCGGGCGATCTCCGCGATCTGATCGCGGGTGACCGAGGCGATCTCGGCGAGGACCGTGTCGAGCGGGCGGTACGGCTCGCCCTGGAGGGTATGGGTCGCCAGGCGGGCCATCCGGCTCTGCGGCGTCTCCAGCGCGAGGATCACCTGTCCCCTGAGCTGCTGCCGGCCCGCCTCGACTTCTTCCGCCGACAGGCCCTCGCGCGCCAGCCGCCGGTATTCCCCCCCGATGGCCTCGGCGGCCTGGTCGGCCGTGGCCGGCTGGGTGCCGACGTAGACCCCGGCGACACCGGCCGACTGGAAGAACTGCTGATAGGCGTAGACCGCGTAGGCCAGCCCCAGCTCCTCACGAATGCGCTGGAACAGCCGGCTGGACATCCCGCCACCGAAGACGTTGGTGATGATCGACAGCGCGAAGCGCCTCGGGTCGCGATACGGAAAGGTGTCCGAGCCGAAGACGAGATGGGTCTGCGCCGAGTCCCGGGCGACGCGGTGCTCCCGGCTCCGCGCCGCGGTGCTTGGAGAGACGGGGGCCCGGGCGGGGGCCGGGGCTTCGGCCTCGAACCACCCCTCCTCCGCCAGCAGGTCCAGCACCCGCTGGTGCTCCACCCGCCCGGTCACGGCGACCACGCAGTTGCCCGGGTAGTACCCACTGGCGTGCGCCTCGCGGAGATCGCCGGCCGAGAGGCCACCCACCGTGTCGCGGGTGCCGAGAATCGAGTAGCCGTAGGGATGTTCCGGCCAGAGCCGGTCGCTGAACAGCTCGAACACCTGGTCGTCCGGAGTGTCTTCGACGGTGGCGATCTCTTCCAGCACCACGTTCCGCTCCAGCGCGAGATCCTGGTCGAGCAGCAGCGGACGCCGGACCAGGTCGGTGAGGACATCCAGGGCCCGGGGGAGGTCCTCGTCGAGCACGTGAGCCTGGTAGTTGGTATGGTCGCGGCTGGTGTAGGCGTCGAGGGTGCCGCCCCGGCACTCGAGCTCGAGCGCCAGCTGCCGGGCGCTCCGCCGC
>JAOUIC010000059.1 GCA_029884275.1 Gemmatimonadota bacterium
CGACACGACGGTCCCTGGTCCTTTACGCCTGCCTGCTGGCTGGCTGTGGCGGCCCCTCCTACGACGTCATCCTCCGCGGTGGAACGGTCTACGACGGGAGCGGCGCGCCGGGTGTCGTCGCGGACGTGGCGATCATCGCCGACTCCATCGCCGCGGTGGGAAGTCTCGACGGCGCCCGCTCACGCGTTGTAGTCGATGCCCGCGGGCTGGCTGTCGCCCCCGGCTTCATCAACATGCTCAGCTGGGCGAACGTCGGCCTGATGATCGACGGCCGTTCCCAGAGCGACATCCGGCAGGGCGTGACGCTCGAGATCTTCGGCGAGGGCAGTTCGATGGGACCCTACACCGACGCCATGGTGGCGGAAGCCACCGCGCGCCAGGATGACTTCCGATATGACATCACCTGGCGGACACTGGGCGGCTATCTCGACACGCTCGTGTCCCGCGGGGTCTCGACCAACGTCGCGTCCTTCGTCGGCGCGGCGACGGTGCGGCAGTATGTCCTTGGCCACGACCCGCGCCCAGCAACGGCCGACGAACTGTCCAGGATGCAGGGCCTGGTGCGGGAGGCGATGCGCGAAGGGGCGCTCGGGGTGGGATCGTCGCTGATCTACGAACCGGGAATGTTCGCCACGACGGAGGAACTGGTCGCCCTCGCGAAGGCGGCGGCGGAGTCCGGGGGGATGTACATCTCGCATATCCGGAACGAAAACGACTCCCTGCTCGACGCGGTGGACGAGTTCATCGAGATCGCCCGGGCGTCGGGAGCGCGGTCGGAGATCTACCACCTCAAGGCGGCCGGACGGGCGAACTGGGGCAGGATGGACGAGACCATCCGCCGAATCGAGGCGGCTCGCGCCGCCGGGATCCCGGTCACCGCCGACATGTACACCTACCCCGCCAGCTCCACCGGTCTCGACGCCCTCATGCCCGGATGGGTGCGCGAGGGAGGCTTCGACAAGTGGCGCGAGCGGCTGCAGGATCGCGCCGTCCGCCGGCGGCTGCTGGCCGAGTGGAACGGGAAGCCAGGCGGAGCGTTCGCTGGACCCGGGGGACCGGAGGGCGTGCTGCTGGTGGACTTCCGGGCCGACTCGCTCCGCTACCTCACCGGCAAGACGCTCAAGGAGGTGGCGGCACAGCGCGGGACCAGCCCCGAGGAGACGGTGATGGACCTGGTCGTACAGGACAACAGCCGAGTGGGGTGCGTCTATTTCACCATGACCGAGGAGAATCTCCGGAAACAGGTGGTCCTCCCCTGGCTGAGCTTCGGCAGCGACGCATCGTCCATGGCGCCGGAGGGGATCTTTTTGAAGTCAAATCCGCATCCCCGCGCCTATGGCACCTTCGCCCGGGTGTTCGCCAAGTACGTTCGCGATGACCGGCTGCTGACGGTGGAGGAGGCGGTCCGAAAGCTGACCAGCCTGCCGGCCGACAACCTCGGCCTCAAGCGTCGGGGGAGGCTCGCCGCCGGGTACTTCGCCGACGTCGTGGTGTTCGATCCCGCGACGATCTCGGATCACGCCACCTTTGATCGCCCCCACCAGTACGCGACCGGAGTGCACCACGTCTTCGTGAACGGCACGCAGGTCCTTCAGGACGGGGAGCACACCGACGCCCGGCCCGGCCGCGTCGTCAGGGGGTCAGGCGCGGAGTCAGGAAGAAGGTAGGAAGCTCCGCCGTCGGGGCGCGGCCGGTGACGCTCAGCAGCGGAAGGGCCGCCTCGATTGCGTCGTGACTGCCGGTGATGGCCACGAAGTCGCCGGCGGACAGGTGTTCGTGGGCCTCCGGGAAGACGATGCGTTCGTCGCCGCGGAGCACGGCGACGATTGTGGCGCCCGTGCGCCCCCGCAGCCCCAGCTCCCCGAGCGTCTTTCCGTCTGCTTCACAGCCCGGGGTGATGCGGACCGCCTCGAAGTCGCCGAGTCCGGGCAGCATGTGCCGCGCTTGCGGGATGACCCCTTCCTCGTGGTGCGACTGCTTGGCGAGCGCCGACACCACCAGCTCGGCGCCAGCCCGGACATGGCCCATCAGGTCATTCGCGCTGCGATAGAACGCCATCCCGAGCAGCAGAACCATTGCGAGGAGCAGCACCACACCCGACCCACCCGGCACGAAGGGCTGGGTCACGACCACCAGCGGCACGCCCACCACCAGCACGACGCCGAGCTGCAACCCGGTCGCCAGGGTACGCCGCGGCGCGCGGCCGTTATCCACGCCGTGGAGCGGCTCCGGAATCGCCATCCGTGCGAGCCCCATCCCCACCTGCCTCGCCTTGCGGACAATCCCGAAGAGGAATGGCGCGACCAGCGCCGTCACCCCCAGCCTGACCAGCCAGGGGGCGATGACCTGGGGCCACCCGAGGCTCCGGATGGCTGCCGAGATCCACTCGGCAGCAGTCGCCCCGATGATGATGAGCAGAGCCATCATGCCGGCATCGACCGCCAGCCATCCTGCCGCCTGACGCAGCCACCGCCAGCGTGAGCGATCCCGCCGGGTGGTCCGCAGCGTCTCCACCCACGCGCCATAGAGACAGGCGGCGGTCTGGACCGGGTGGGGCAGCCGGCTGTCGATCCAGGCCGCGAGGGTTCCGGAGCGCTGGATCAGAAACGGTGAGATGATGGCGGTCGTGACCGAGACCGAGATCGCGATCGCCCCGAGCAGCGGCGGCGCCGCCCCGCTGGAGACGCCGATCGCCGCGATCACGAACGAGAACTCTCCGATCTGGGCCAGCGACAGGCCCGACTGCACCGACTCGCGGACGCCGCGGCCCGCCAGGAACCTCCCCAGGCTCACGCCCAGCGTCTTGCCGACGATGACGAGGGCGACGAAGCCGAGGATCGCGTTCCACGAACTGATCACCAGCGCGGGGTCAAACAGCATCCCGATCGCGACGAAGAAGATGGCGGCGAACATGTCGCGGAGCGGCTGGACCTGACGTTCGATGATCCGCGCGAGCCCTGATTCGGCGGCCAGCACGCCGGCGAGAAAGGCCCCCAGCGCCACGGAGAATCCCGCTTCCGCGGCGAGCCAGGCCATGCCGAAGCACAGCCCCGCCGCGACCACGACCATCGTCTCGTCGCGCTTGAGGGTGCCCACCAGCCGGACCGCCCTGGGCACCACCAGCATGCCCAGCACCAGAAAGGCGAGCAGGACGGCGACGAGCCGGATGATGAGCCAAGCCAGGTCGGCGCCGGACAGCTGCTGCCCCTGAGAGGCGGCCGTCAGGAGCGCGATGAACAGAATGACGGCGAAGTCCTCGAACACCAGCACCCCCAGCACCCCTTCGCGGAGGCTCCCGCCGATGCCCTGCTCCCGGAAGATCTGGGACACGATCGAGGTGCTCGAAATCGACACCGCGGCGGCGGTGAAGAGGCTCGCCAGCGGGGTCCATCCCATCGCCTGCCCGGCGGCGTAGCCCAGCGCCAGCATGAGCCCGACCTCCACCGCCATGCTGAACCCGGCGGTCGAGACCGCCCGCGCCAGCTGCCGGATCCGGAGCTCGAGGCCGAGCGAGAACATCAGGAGGACCACGCCGAGTTCGGAGAGCAGGCGGATGATCTCCCGGTCCTCGACCAGCGACAGCGGCATGCGGGGACCGATCAGGATGCCGGCGAGGAGATACCCGGCGACGAGCGGCCCGCGGAAGCGCTGGAAGAGGACAGAGGTGACTCCCGCAGCCATGAGAACGACCGCGAGATCGCGCAGGAAATGCTGCAGTTCCGTCAGGGTGACCGGCTTTCCGCGAGCCGCCGCAGGCGGTGGAGCACCCGCCGCTGCGCGCCCGCGTTCTTCATGGCGAGGAAGATGGTGTCGTCACCGGCGATGGTCCCGACCACATCGCTCCAGGCCAGCCGGTCGATGGCGACCGCGACCCGGTTGGCCTCCCCCGCGGGCGTGTGGAGCACCAGGAGGGCATCGCCGGCGACATCGGCTGTGAGGACGCCGTCGGCGATCCGCTGCTCGTCGGGGTGAGCCGCCCCGGCCCTCACCCGGGCCTGCCGGCGGTAGGCGCCTTCCACCTTGACCAGGTGAAGGGCGGTGATGTCGCGGCTGACGGAACTCTGGGTGACCGGCCACCCCTCGGCCGCGAGCGTTTCGGCCAGCTCCTCCTGCGTGCGGATCGGCCGGGTACTGATCAACTCGAGGATCTTGAGGTGCCGCTTCCGACGGTCACCGGTCATGGTCAGGCGCCGGCGGGAGTACGTCCGGCGAGGGCGTCCATCCGGCCGGTGAATCGACGCTGGCGGGTCGCGAGCCACCGGCGTGCCGCCCGAATCCGGGCGCGGACCGTCCCGAGACCGAGGTTGCCGAGGCTCCCCGTGCTCCGCCGCCGTCCGATCAGCTCCTCGGACGAGGGCTCACGCCACCAGTCGCCTTCACGGATCGCCGCGGCGACTTCGTGGTAGGCCGACCGGAAGGCGTGGCCGCCCTCGACCCGGCGCATCACCTCGTCGGTGGCGAGCGGTCCGCCGCTGAGAATGGTCCGGCCAACCGACGGGTCCACGTCCAGGCGGGGGACCGCGACGGCAAGCATGGAAAGCATGCCCTCCAGACGGTCGACGCCGCGCATCACCGGCTCCTTGAGCAGCTGGAAATCGCGGTGGTAACCGCTCCCCAGCCTGGCCTTGATCTGCAGCACGGCGACCAGATCGCCCTCGAGCGATGCGGCCCGCCCACGGGTCAGCTCGAACAGGTCCGGGTTGCGCTTGTGCGGCATGATGCTCGACCCGGTCGCGAGATCGGGCGGCAGGATGAGAAACCCGTACTCGTCGGAACTGAAGTGGATGACGTCGGTGCTCAGCTTGGCCAGTTCGTGCCCGAGTTGAGTGCACCAGAAGAGCACCGCCGCCTCCAGCTTCCCCCGCCCGTTCTGGACCTGGGCGACGTTGTGCTCGACGCCTCCGAAACCCAGCGCCCGCGCCGCCGCCTCGCGCTTCAGCGGAAGCGGCACGCCGTACCCCGCGGCGCTGCCGAGCGGCGACCGGTCCACCGCGGCCCAGACGGCGGGGAGCGACTCGACGGTATCGAGCAGTCCCTCCGCAAAGGCGGAGGCCCACAGGCCGGCGGAGGAGGGCATCGCGCGGCGGGTGTGGGTGTATCCCGGCCACAGGACCCGCTGGTGCCGCTTCGCGAAGATGACCAGGCTCTCGGCGAGATCCAGCGCCTCGCCGGAGAGCAGCAGCAGGCGGTCCTTCAGGTAGAGACGGAGGTCGCAGGCCACCTGGTCGTTGCGCGACCGTCCGGTGTGCAGCCGCTCCCCCGCCGAGCCCACCCGCTGGGTGAGCCAGTCCTCCACCGCCGTGTGGACGTCCTCGTGCTGTGGTCCCACCATGAGGCGGCCGGCATCCACCTCGCGGAGAGCCTGGCGCAGTCCGGCCCGCAGCCGCTGGTATTCCGCCTGACTGAGGAGACGCGAAGCGCGGAGGCCTTCGATGTGTCCCAGGCTACCCAGGATGTCCCACGCGATCAGGCGGCCGTCCCACAGACGGTCCTCGACCGCGGTGTAGTCCAGCATCTGCCGATCGAGCGTCGACTCAACCCCCCAGAGCGTCGTGGTGATCGAGGCCGGCGCAGCAGGGGGGCGGCGGGTTGGCGGGGTGCGCTTCGGACGGCTCATGCGAGATAGGTCTGTGCCAGTTGGTGGTAGAAGGCGCGCGCCTCGGTCACCTCGGCGAGGTCCACGTGTTCGTCGGCCGTATGCGACCGCCGGCTGGTTCCGGGGCCGCACTTCAGGGCATCCCGGTCTCGTAAGAATACCCAGTCAGAGCAGGTGGGAGAACCGAACTGCCGACCGGCAGGCCTGACCCGGCCCGCGGCGCGAAGCAGGGCGGAGTCCGGCGGCGTCTCACACGGGACCAGGCGGTCCGACGTCACGACCACCTCGACATCAAGCGCCTGACGCATCGCCGCGGCCAGCTCCGCATGGGTCCACCCGGGGGTACTGCGCACGTCAAGCACCGCGCGGGCCGAGGGGGGGGTGACGTTCCGGCTGACGCCGCCTTCGACCATGGTCGGTGTCGCGGTGGCGACCCCGAGGATCGGATGGACCCGGTCGGTGAAGAGACCGGGCAGAACGGCGAGGTTGCGTCCCAGTTCGACGATGGCGTTGGTGAAATCCGGGGTGTCGGCGGCGTAACCGGCGTGCCGCTGGGTGCCGCGTGCGACCAGGTCCACCATCATCAGGCCGCGCTGGGCGACGGCGAAATCGAGGTTGGTGGGCTCCCCGACCACAGCCGCGTCGATCCGGCCGAGCCGCTCGACGGCGGTGCCCATCGTGGTGTGTCTGGTCTCTTCCCCGTATCCGAGGATGACGAGCAGGTCCCCCCGTGCCGCGCCCCCGCCGGCAGCCAGGTCGCTTGCCGCGAGCAGCATAGTGGCCACCGAGGCCTTGGCGTCCCCGCTTCCGCGGCCGTAGAGCCGGTCCCCCTCGATGACCGGCTCGAATGGCGAACGGGTCCACCCTTCACCGGCGGGGACGGTATCGAGGTGGGACACGAAGGCGAGGGTCGGACCAGCGGCCCGGCCTCGGACCCGGATGCTGACCGAGGCATCATCGCGAAGCACGTCGAGGCCGGCCGCGCGGGCCCACTGCTCCACCCACTCCGCCAGTCTCCCCTCGGTGCCGCTGACGGAGGGGATCCCGACCAGGTCCCGCAGCAGCGAGATCTCAGGTCGCAAGGTCGACGCCGAGATAGGTCGCCTTCTCCTTGCGGCCCACGATCATCGTCCCGCAGCCCGCACCGGTGAAGACCTCGTAGAGCAGCGAGTCGGGCTGGCGGCCGTCGATGATGTGGGTGCGCTCGACGCCGCCCGTCGCCGCCCGGATGCAGGCCTCCACCTTGGGGCGCATGCCACCGGCGATCGCGCCGCTCGCCATGAGGCCGGCGAGGTCGTCCGGGTCGGCGAAGGTGACCAGACTCGACGGATCGCCGCGGTCCCTGAGCACACCGGGGGCGCCGGTGAGGAAGATCAGCTTCTGCGCCGCGAGCGCGACCGCGAGCGACTCCGCCACCGTATCGGCGTTGACGTTGTAGACCTCCCCTTCCGCGTCTCCCGCCAGGCTGGCGACGACGGGCAAGAGGCGAGAGCCAAGCAGCGCGGTCAGGACGTGGGGATCGACCCGGTCAATGTCGCCGACGTGACCGTAGTCCACCGTCCGGCTGGTCCCGTCGTCGTCCACCACGTTCACTGGTGGCCGCCGCCTGGCCGTGATCAGGTCGGCATCAACCCCGGAGAGCCCCACGGCCTGCACCCCGTGCGAGCGGAGCGCCGCCAGCAGGTTCACGTTGAGCGTGCCGGCGTAGACCATCTTGGCGACCTCGAGCGCGGTGTCATCGGTCACCCGGCGGCCGGCCACGATGGTCGGCTCGTGCCCCAGCCGCCGGGAGATGGCGGTCGCCTGAGGGCCGCCGCCGTGCACCGCGACGATACGGATGCCGAGGGACGAGAGCAGACCCATCTGCCCCGCGATGCCGTCGAGCGCCTCCTGGTCGGCGAGGACGTCGCCCCCCAGCTTCACCACGAACACCTGGTCCCGGTATGCCCGGACATAGCGCAGGGCGCCCTTGAGTCCGGCGATGCCCTTCGTCGCGTCAATGGTCATTCGATTCCCCGCTGGCACGCCGTTCGGCGCGCGAGTCCGAGTGCCGGCAGGCATCGCCTACAGCCCGCCCATCAAGGAGAGCAGCAGCGCCCGCTGGGCGTGCAGCCGATTCTCCGCCTGGTCCACCACCACCGAATGCGGCCCGTCGAGGACGTCGTCGTCAATCTCGACATTCCGCCTCACCGGCAGGCAGTGCATGACATGCGCCGCCCCCCCGCGCGTCGAGCGTTGGCGCCGCGCGGTCATACGCCAGTCCCGCAACCCCGCCCGCAAATCTGCCTCGACCTCGGG
>JAOUIC010000578.1 GCA_029884275.1 Gemmatimonadota bacterium
CGCGGGAAATCCGCCGGCACCCGGCGCCGCCGCGCGGCTGCTGGAGAAGACCCCGAAAAACGCGCTGCGCATCCCGTTCCTGCTTCAGGTATTCCCCGATGCGCGATTCGTGTTCCTGCATCGGGAAGTGCGCGCCAACCTGAGCAGCATGATGCAGGCCTGGCGCGCGGGCGGCTGGGTGACCTATCGCCAGCTCGCGGGGTGGAGCGGTCCGTGGTCGCTCCTGCTGCCGCCTGGTTACGAGCGCCTGCAGGGGCGGCCGCTCGAGGAAGTCGTGGCATTCCAGTGGCGGGCGGCGAACGAGACCATCCTGGAGGATCTTGCGAGCCTTCCGCGCGAGCGCTGGACCACTGCAAGCTACGAGGACCTGATTCGGGACCCCGCGCAGGAAGTTGCAAGGCTGCTGGAGTTCACCGGGCTGTCCATGGACCCGCAACTGGCCGCCTACCTGTCGAAGCCATTGCCGCTCTCGCGCCATACGAAGACGCCGCCCCGCCCCGACAAGTGGCGACAGGACGAGGCGGAGATCGAGCGCGTGTTGCCGGCGCTGGCGGACGTTACCGCGAAACTGCGGCCCGGCTGACAGTCGTATCCGGACGCCATCCTCCGGCAGTCAACTGACGATCGCCGCGTGGCAGCGTCAGCCCGCCGCCTTGCCTTGTTGCGTGGGGAATATGAATCCCGCTGCCGCTGCCATGAGCGTTGGCGCTATGAAGAAACCAGTGGCCGCGCCGAGCGGCGAGTCGCCCCACCAGGAGGCCAGCCACGGCGACAGCACCACAAGGAGAATCGCGGCACCCGAACAGCCATAGAACATGAGCAGCGTCGTCATCCGGAACTTTCGAGGATGCACAAGCCTGAAGCGGGCCTCAAGACGAGCGAGCCACCGCGAATAGAAATACAGGACCAGAGCCAGTGCCGCCGACGCCAGGAATGCAAGCAGCAGTGCTCGGCCGGCGAGCTCCGTCCGGAATGCCGCCAACGCGAACGAAGCCAGGCCGAACACCCAGAATATTGCCGGCCGCCAGGTGAAGCGCGAAGAGTGGGGCGGAATCATGCGGTTCCGTGACGATAGCGTTGAGCCGCGCCAAACGCCCGCGGAATCGTACTGCCGCGCGGTCCCCTTCAGGCAACGGCCTCAGCGGCAGCCCCGGGCGGGGGCGATTAGCCGGCCGCGAGCCACGTCTCCGCTTCCGCCAGGTCGCGAAACACCCTGACGTGCGGGACGACAGACTCGGTCACCATCTGGTACATCCGGGCCATTCCGTACACCTCGTCCCGGGGCACGACGATGGCCAGCCGGTACGAGTTGATCGCGGGCCCGACGGCATCGTCGTGACCGGCCATCTGCCACACACCATCGGGAGTCACATCGAGCCGGTTGATGGCCCGGACGTCGGCCAGTTCCCGCATTTCTGGAGACCATCTCGGGTCGGCCAGGAGCCGGGCCTTCAGGCCCAAGATGTCGGCGGTGGTCAAAGTCCCGGTGGCCGTAGTCCGGACCAGCCCCCGCTCATCGTCGATCTCGTACGAAATGGGCACCTAGAGTCTCTCCTTTGCCGCACGTCCCACGCGCCGCAGACGCGATAATAATCCACGCGCCGGCGGCGCACTCCCCCAGACCCTTCTCGGACCGCTCCAACGCATTGTCGGGCCACATTGTTGCCTCGGGTGGCCGGTCCTGATGTGGCTGCGGCAGCCCGTGAACGGTGTCGTCGAAGGGTAATTGCTGCCATGAGGCGCAAGCCGACGACCGCTGCAACCATGCCTCCGAAGAACCACCGCCAACCAGAGGCCGGAGGGTTGGTGAGGAATCTGTACAACCCAAAGGGAATCCCAACCAGCATGAGCCAGGGCAAAGGGTGAATCACCGTAAAGACACGAGCCCACACGCGGCCGGTCATGGGTAAGGGCGCAGCTACTGGATTGCGTCTCCAACCGCTCAGAAGCGCCGGCCAGCCATTCATCAATGTCACCTAACTACAGCTGGGTATGAACACGACGGA
>JAOUIC010000579.1 GCA_029884275.1 Gemmatimonadota bacterium
GCCTCGAGGTATCGCAGTTCGTGGGTCGCCTTGAGCGCCATACCGAGGGTGACGCCCTCCCAGGCGACGAACAGCGCGCCGGTGAGCTTCCTGTTCAGCTTCGCCTGCCCCCACCCCGGCACCAGCAGCGAGCGCCAGAACGCCCCCATCGGCGACACCGGCGCGCGAGCGTAGGTGATCGAGTCGGCGGGTTGAACCGTCAGGGGAGCCGCCATCGTGTCCGGCACCGGGGGAAGGCTGTCCTGCGCCCCCGCTGTCGCGGGGAGGGCGCCGACCAGCAGCGCCGCGACCGCGGGCACCAGCATCGCTCTCATGTCATGACCTCACGGATCGCCACGACGAAACCATCCACATCCTGCTCGGTCGTATCCCAGGCGGTCATCCACCGCACCTCCGACGCCTCGGCATCCCAAACATAGAAGGACGCCCGCTCCTGCAGCGCCGGGACGCGCTCGCGTGGCATCCGGGCGAAGACGCCATTCGCCTCCACCGGGCGCGACACCACTACCCCGGGAATGCCCTTCACCGCCTCCGCCAGCCGGCGGGCCATCTGGTTGGCGTGTTCCGCATTCCGGCGCCAGAGGTCGTCCTCGAAGTAGGCCAGAAACTGGGCCGCGATGAACCGCATCTTGCTGGCCAGCTGCATCCCCTGCTTGCGGATGAAGGGCATGTCGTCGGCCGACCGACCCTGGAGCAGCACCACCGCCTCAGCCGCGAGCAGGCCATTCTTGGTTCCGCCGAACGACAGGACGTCCACCCCGGCGTCGGTTGTGAAGTCCCGCAGCGGGACACCGAGGAACGCCGCGGCGTTGGCGATCCGGGCGCCGTCCATGTGCAGCGCGAGCCCGTTGTCGTGGGCCGCCGCCGCGAGGGCGCGGACCTCCGCCACGGTGTACACCGTCCCCAGCTCCGTCGCCTGCGAGATCGACACCACCGACGGTTGGACCCGGTGCTCGTCGCCACGCGACGCCAGCAGGCCGGGAAGGTCGGAGGGGCGGAGCTTGCCGTCGGGCGTCCGCACCGTGATGAGCTTGCAGCCGGTGAACCGCTCCGGGGCGCCGCACTCGTCCACCGCGATATGCGCGCCCTCGGCGCAGATGATGGCGTGGTGCGGCCGGGTGAGGGATTCCAGGCCCAGCACGTTGGCCGCGGTGCCGTTGAAGACCATCCAGGCCTGTGCCTCGGGCCCGAACTGCTCGCGGAAGCGGGCCTCCACCCGGCGGGTGAGCTCGTCGTGCCCGTAGCTCCGGACGTGGCCCTCGCCCGCGGCCTGCATGGCGCGCCACACCGCGGGATGCACCCCAGCGTTGTTGTCGCTCGCGAAGTGGCGCCGCGCGGTCACTGGCAGACCAGTACCGGGAGGGCGAGCGGGATGATCCGCAGCCGCATTTCGGTTTCCCCCTGCCGCAGTTCGCCATCGAACTGGGCCGACAACCCCGCTCCGGCGGCCCGGATGGTCAGCTCGGCGGTACGGAAGCACCGCACCGCCTCCAGCCTGGTGTGCCAGCCGAAGATGGCGAGCGGCACTTTGGTGAGTATTCCCAGCGTGGTCTGTTCCC
Organism: Gemmatimonadota bacterium; assembly: GCA_029884275.1. Classification (GTDB taxonomy): domain Bacteria; phylum Gemmatimonadota; class Gemmatimonadetes; order Gemmatimonadales; family GWC2-71-9; genus JADJOM01. Next base: position 1,560 of record JAOUIC010000579.1, read on the forward strand.
GGATGGCGCAGACGTCGAACAGGCCATCGTCCGGCTTCGCATCAGGGGTGAGGCGGAACCCACCTCCGACGATTGGCCCGACGCCGACCTCGACCAGCAGCATTCGCTGGGCGAACCGCGCCTCGGTGGCGGCGATTTCCAGCTCCCGGGCCTGAAATCGACGGATCACGCTGCCCACCGCCACGAGGTAGGCCGGGAGCCCGGTGAGCCGGGTCGAGCTCTGCACCTCCCTGGCGACTTCGGCGTCGAATCCGATCCCGACGGAGTTCACGAAGAACTCTCCCCACGCTTCGCCGACGTCCAGCTGGCGAACGCGGCCGCGGGCCAGCCCGGCCACCGCGCGGGCCGGGTCGAGTCCCACCGTCCCGACCAGTTTGGCAAAGTCGTTGCCGGTGCCCGCGGGGATGACCGAAATGGGCGGCCTCCGTTCGACCCGGGCCGC
>JAOUIC010000060.1 GCA_029884275.1 Gemmatimonadota bacterium
TGAAGGGAGCAGTCATCGGTGCATGAATGTGGACCGGCAGGGGGGTGAGGCTCAAGCCCGCGCGGCAAGCCGGCTGATTTCCGCGTCCTCCAGCCATTCGGCCTGCGGACGGCACAGGCGCGCGTACAGCCCGCCGGCGCCGAGAAGCTCCGCGTGCGAGCCGCGCTCCACGATGCGCCCGCCTTCGACCACCAGGATGAGGTCGGCGTGGCGCACGGTGGCGAGGCGATGGGCGATGACCAGCACGGTCCGGTCCTGCATCAGCCGGTTGAGCGCCTCCTGCACCAGCCGTTCCGATTCCGTGTCCAGGGCGCTGGTGGCCTCGTCCAGCACCAGGATGGGGGGATCACGCAGCAGCGCCCGGGCGATCGCAATCCGCTGCCGCTGGCCGCCCGACAGCCGCGTCCCGCGCTCCCCCAGCCGGGTCTGGTAGCCCTCGGGGAGCGCCGCGATGAACTCGTGGGCGTTGGCGGCACGGGCGGCGGCCTCGACCGCGGCCTCCGACGCCGACGGCAGGCCGTACGCGATGTTGGCGTGCACCGTGTCGTTGAACAGCACCGTCTCCTGCCCGACAAACCCCATCAGGGCGCGGACCGAGGCGCGGCTCAGCGCGCTCATCGGCACGCCATCCAGCAGGATGCGGCCCTCGGTCGGCTCGCGGAGCCGCGGCAGCAGTTCAGCCAGCGTGGTCTTCCCGCCTCCCGACGGCCCGACCAGGGCGACCACCGCACCCTTGGACAGAGTGAAGCTGATGCCGCGAAGGGCGAACCCCGCCGCGCGACCCGGCGACGGGCCGGGATACTCGAATCCGACCTGATCAAACGTCACCGTCCGCTCGAACGTCGCCTCGGAGCCCTCGTCCCGCGCCGGTTCGGCGGCGGGACGATCGAGCACTTCGAAGACCCGCTCCGCACCGGTCAGGCCGATCGCCATCTGCACCGGGAACTGGCTGAGTGACTTGAGCGGCGTCATGACGCGGAGCGCGGCGGCGATGAACACCAGGAGCGCCTGCGGCGAGATGGTGCCCGCCATGAAGGAGGAGGAGGCCCCGGCACCGATCAGGAGCACCAGCAGGAGTCCTGCGAAGACCTCCGACACCGGACCGGTGAGGGCGGCGAACCGCTGGGTGCGCTCGACCCTCCGACGATACCGATCCGCCTGGTCCTCGAACCGGGCGCGCTCTCGCTCCTCGCCCGCGTAGGTCCGGATCAGCTTGACCGCGGCCAGGCGCTCCGAGACCGTCGACGTCATTTCGCCCGCTTCATGGGCGCGTTCCCGGGCGTGACGCCTGAGCCGCCTCAGCAGCAGCCGGATGCCGATGATCAGCACCGGCGCGGTGGCAAGCGTGAGCAGGGTGAGCCGGCCCGAGAGGCTGGCGAGCACCGCGAGGGTCACGATGACGACGACGAGATTCTGGAAGAACGAGGCGAGGCCGGCGCTGACCGCGATCTTGGTCTGGTCGGCATCCTGCATCACCCGGGCGATGACCTGACCGCCCCTGGTCCGCTCGAGCCAGCCGAGATCCAGCCGCAGCAGGTGCCCGAACAGTGCCGACCGGAGGTCGCGAACCAGCCCTTCCTGGGCGTGGACGCTGAGCCGGCCCGCCAGGTAGGCCAGCGCGTTCTTCAGGATCAGGGCGGCCCACAGCAGCGCCACCAGCCGGACGGTCACCATCCCCGGGTCCACCCCGGCGATGACGGGCCCGAGCCACCGGTCGATCAGGCTCTCGAGGCTGGAGGCACCGGTCTCGAGCACCCCGGCGGTGCCGAAGAGCGCGCGGAAGAGCGGAATCAGGAACAACAGGGTCAGGCCGTCCAGCGCCGAGGCGAGAGCCGCCGCCGTGATGCCCGCGGCGAGTGCCAGCCGGTAGGGAGCGAGCCATCCCAGCAACCGGCGGCCGGTGGAGACCGGCCGCGCCGGGCGGTGCTTCAGCTCAGCCGCCACGGCGCGCAGTGAGCAGGGCGATGGGCAGGATCATCTCCTCCGGGGTGACGCCGCCGTGCAGGAACGCGCCGCGGTACCGCGCCTGGTACTCCCGCAGCTTGGTGGGGTAGACGAAGAACCGGTCGCCGGTGGCGAGCAGAAGCCTGGCGTTGGCGGGGCGGGCCGGCAGACCCCAGGCCGGCAGGTCATCGACCGCCACCGCCGCGTCCTGCTCCTGCGCCCGCAGCGCCTCGCCGAACTTGTAGCGGAGGTTCGAGGTGGTGTCCCGCCGGGCGTAGACCGTCGCCGGCGTATGGCAGTGGATCGAGCCGTGGTCGGTGGTAAGGATCACCGGCACGCCGCGCCGTTCGGCCTCGCGCAGGGCGTCCCACAGCGGCGATCGCTCGAACCAGGTCCGGGTCAGGCTGCGCAGCGCGTGGGCATCGCGCGCCACCTCGAACAGGGTCAGGTTCTCGGTTCGTCCGTGGGTCAGCTGGTCGATGAAGTTGAACACCAGCGCCGTGACGCCGTCCGCCGCCAGATGCGAGGGCAGGCGGGTCAACAGGGCCTCGCCGTCCGCGGCGGTGAAGACCTTTTCGTACCGGGTCGGCACCGGATGGCCGGCACGCCGCGCCAGCTGTTCGGTCAGGAGTTCCGCCTCGTAGGCGTTCAGGCTCAGGTCGTCCGTTTCACGCCACCAGGCGGGGTAGCGCCGGGCGATGTCAACCGGCAGGAGCCCGCTGAAGATCGCGTTCCGCGCGAAGGGAGTCGCGGTCGGGACGATCGAGTAATAGTACGACGTCTCGATGTCGAACCGGGTGCCGATCAGCGGGCGGATGGCCTCCCACTGGTCGAGTCGCAGGCAATCCACCACCACCAGCAGCACACGCCCCCCCTGGCGCAGGGCCGGCTCGACGAACTCCGGCACCACATCCACACTGAGCGGGGGCCGGTCGGTGCGCGGGCCGGCCAGCCAGCCGGCATAGCTGCCCTCGATGAACTGCGCGAAGTCCTGCCGCAGGCTGTCCTGCAGGGTCCGGAGCGCATCCTGCAGCCCGGGTTCCTCGGCGTGGCCCAGCCGGACCTCCCATTCGGCCAGCTCCACCACCAGCTCGATCCAGCCGCGCCAGTCCATCGATCCGCGCCGGAGGGCCTCGAGTTCGCGGAACCGGGTCGCGAAGTCGCGCGACAGCCGCTGCTGGCGGATGCGATCGCCCTCGAGCAGGCGGGTGATCACCGACAGCACCTGCCGGGGGCTGACCGGCTTGACCAGGTAGTCGGTGACTTCTGCGCCGATCGCGTCCTTCAGCGTGGCGGGCTCCTCGCTCTTGGTCACCATCACGACCGGCAGAGTGGCGTCCACCCCGCGGATCGCGCGGAACAGCTCCAGCCCCCTCCGCCCCGGCATCTGCTCGTCGAGCAGCACCACTCCGTAGGATTGACGCTGGAGCAGGGCAAGCGCGTCGTCGCCATGCGCGACCGGCTCGACGGTGAACCCCTGCTGCTGCAGGAACAGGATGTGCGACGAGAGGCTCTCGATCTCGTCGTCCACCCAGAGAATGCTTCGGGGACGGGGCATGGGTTCAAGATAGAAGCGCCGAGCGGCGAGCGTCATCCCGGTCGGCGGCGCGGGGCTGGCGCGGCGACCGCGGCATCCTGCCATATTGAACGGCGTGTCCACCCCCAATGTCCTGCTGGTCCGGTTCAGCTCGCTCGGCGACGTCCTCCTCATCACGCCGCTGATCCGTGCGATCCGCGCCCGGCACCCGGCGGCCACGCTCACCGCCCTGACCCGACAGGCCTGGGCGCCCCTGCTCTCCGCGAACCCGCATCTCGATCAGGTGGTGGCGGTGAGCCCGGGCCAGGCGCTCGTGCCGCTGGCGCGCGCCCTCCGTAGCGCCCGATACAGCCATCTGCTCGATCTGCATGGCAGCGTCCGCACCAGGGTTCTTCGCCTCCTGGTGCCGGGCCCCTGGACGGGATACGACCACCGCCGCCGAGCCCGCACCACTCTCATCTGCCAGCACCGCGACACCTATCAGGACCAGGTTCCGGTGGCCGAGCGCTATTTCGAGGCCGCCGGCGACCTCGACGTCCGGCCGGACCGGGAGCCGGCCGACCTCTACATCAGCCCCGCCGCGGAAGCTCGCGCCGGACAGTGGCTGGCGCGCGCCGGTCTCGACGGCGAGGAGATCCTCGTCGGGCTGGTCCCGGGCGCAACGCATGCGACGAAGCGCTGGCCGCTTCGCCACTGGCGTTCGCTGGCGCAGTCGATGCGCCAGCAGGGCCTCGCCATCGTCGTCCTCGGCAGCGCGGCCGACCGGATGATCGCCTCGGAAGTCGCCGAGGCGTGCGGACGGCCCGGAGCCGTTGCCGCCGGCGAGCTCGACCTGCAGGCGACCGGCGCCCTGCTCCGCCGCTGCCGGGTTGCCGTGGCGGGCGACACCGGTCCGATGCACATCGCCACGGCGGTCAGAACCCCGGTGATCGCGCTGTTCGGCCCGACCGTACGGCAGTTCGGCTTCTTTCCCTACCAGGCCCGGGGCACGGTCATGGAGTTGCCGCTCTCCTGCCGGCCATGCAGCAGCAAGGGCGGTTCGCGCTGTCCCGACGGCCACCATCGCTGCCTCGAGGACATCGCCCCGGCAGAGGTGTCCGCCCGAGTGATGGAGTTCGTGGCATGACGGCCTGGACCGCCGGCACTCGCGAACTGGTCCGACAGCTGGCCGAGACTGCGCGAGGGCCGCGACGGGAGAGCTATTACGCCATCTGGCTGGTGCTCCGCGTGGCCGAGGACGAGCTGGAGTGGCCGCCGCTGCCAGAGCGCGCCTCGCGACGCCGGCTTGCCGCGCTGGAGCGACGGCTCTCGAGCCTCACCATGTCCGCTCCCATCCGGCGCGCAATGGCGAGCGCGCTGCCGCAACTGCGGGAGGGTGGCGCGGAGGCGGCGACCGCCGCCCTGCAGTCGTTGGTGGCGCCGGTTCGGGAGGCGCTGGGACCCGAGGCCGCGGAGGCGCTGCAGCAGGCCATCCATCCGGCACGGCCCCAGCCGTCCCGCTGACGACGGGCCGACCCTATCTTCCGGACATGATGCGCCGACCCCGTTCGCCGGACCGACCCTCCTCCGCCGCGGAAGCGCTGGTCGCACGGATCGACGCCCGCTCCTCCACCGGCGCCCCGGGTGACGGCATCCGGACCGGGTTCCCTTCCATCGACCAGATGCTAGGCGGCGGCCCCCGGCGGCAGGATCTCGTGGTGCTGAGCGGGGACGTCGGCAGCGGCAAGTCCAGCCTGGCGCTCGCCATCGCGGTGAGAGCCGCCGGTCTGGGAGCCCAGGTGACGTATCTCTCGGGTGAGATGTCGGAGGAGCGCCTCATGGAGCGCGCGCTCGCCCAGGAGAGCCGGGTCTCGGTCGAGGACCTGCGCGGCGGGCGGCTGGACGACTTCACTCGCGCCGCCGTGGGCGCCGCCGCGCTCCGCCTGCGTGACATCCCGCTCCAGGTGCGGAACCTGCCCGGCGAGCAGTTCGAGGAAGTGAGCCGCGCGCTGGAGACCGTCCCCCGGCAGGAGCTGCTGATCATCGACGACCTGCAGATGACGGCGTCACCGGTGATAGCCGACTCCGCCGACGAGCGCGTCGCCGCCACCACACGGGCGCTCAAGGCGCTGGCGGTGGAGCGGGACGTGGCGATCCTGGTGCTGGCGCAGCTGCCGCGCTTCCGCACCGGCCGGCGCGAACCGCGCCCGACGCTCGACGATCTCGGCGGACAGGGCGTGGTCAAGCAGGTGGCGGATGTGGTGCTGTCAGTCTATCGGGAGGAGATGTACCGGCCGGGCGGCGGCATGGAGGGAGCGGTGGAGCTGATCATCGCCAAGAACCGCAACGGGTCGACCGGCCACGCGGACCTGTTCTTCTACCGCAACTGGCTGCGCTTCGAGGATCTACTCGACCCGGATCGCTGAGGGGACCACGTCAGCGGGTCTTCGCACCTGCGAGATCGACAAACGATCCCGCACTACCGTCCGCCCGACGGATGGAGACCCACAAGGGAGGGCCGTCCGTCTCGGCGTAGAGCACAAAGCTGCCATCGGCGGTCTTCACATCGCTGACCAGCCGCCAGGGACGTTGCGCCAGCTGGTCCCGGTAGTACGCGGCGAGGGCCTCGGGAGCCCAGGAGCTGCGGAACTTCACCTTGATCGCATCTTCCCCGGCTTCCTTCCCGATGATCTGCGACGACGGGGGGAGGAGGATGGTGGGGAGCGCGTCGGAGATGTCCACCTGTTTGCGCGGCTCCGAGCAGGCCGTGGCCAGGACGACAGCGAGCGACAGGGTGATCTTGCGCATAGGGCGGGGACAGTAGCGGGTCGCACCGCGCAGGGTCAAGGTGCCTGCGTGGCAGGAGCACCGGCCCGGGCTTATTTTGCGGCCGGGTCAAGGAAGGAAGGCGGCCATGGCGGGCCACAGCAAGTGGAAGCAGATCAAGCGCAAGAAGGCCGTCACCGACGCCCGTCGCGGCGCGTCGTGGACCAAGGTCATCCGCGAGATCACCGTGGCCGCGCGCGCCGGCGGCGGTGATCCCGGCGGCAATCCGCGGCTCCGCACCGCGATCGACGCCGCCAAGGCGGTCAATATGCCCGGCGACAACATCGAGCGCGCCATCAAGAAGGGCACCGGCGAACTCGAGGGGGCGAGCTATGAGGAAGTGAGCTACGAGGGCTACGGCCCGGGCGGCGCGGCCGTGATCATCGAAGCGACCACCGACAACTCCACCCGGACGGTCGCCGAGGTGCGCCACGCGTTCAACCGCAACGGCGGCAACCTCGGCGCCACGAACTCGGTGGCATGGATGTTCGACCGAAAGGGCCAGGTGTACCTCGACGCCTCCCGATACGAGGAAGACTCGACCCTCGAGGCGGCGCTCGAGTCCGGCGCCGAAGACTTCGTCCAGGACGGCGAGCAGTTCGTGATCACCACCACGGTCCCCACGTTTCATGCGGTGCAGGATGCCCTCCGGGAACGGGGGTTCGAAGTCGACTCGGCGGAGATCGCGATGGTGCCGAAGACCACGGTGAAGATCGAGGGCAGGCAGGCGGAGCAGATGATCCGGCTGGTGGAGGCGCTGGAGGAACTCGACGACGTCTCCAAGGTCTTCTCGAATTTCGACATCGACGCCAGCCAGCTGGCCGAGGCCTCCAGCTGAGGCGGGGCGCAAGGTGAAGGTGCTGGGGGTCGACCCGGGCTCGGCGGCCACCGGGTTCGGCGTGGTCGAGGCCAGCGGGCGCGGCGCCCCCCGCCTCATCGAATGCGGCGTCATCCGGCCAACCCCCGGGAGCCCCCTGGCTGACCGTCTCCAGCAGGTGCATGAGGAGATCGCCGCGCTGCTCGACCGCCACGGCCCCGATGTGCTGGCGGTCGAGGAGGCGTTCCACGGCCGCAACGCCCGCACCACGCTGGTCCTGGGCCATGCCCGCGGCGTGATCCTCCTCGCCGGAGCACAGGCCGGAGTGCTGGTGGCGGAGTATCCTCCGGCGGTGATCAAGAAGGCCGTCACCGGTCGCGGCGCGGCCATGAAGCCGCAGGTCGGCTTCATGGTGGCCCGCCTGCTCCGGCTGTCGGCCCCGCCCGCGCCGAGTGATGCCGCGGATGGCATCGCGGTGGCGCTGACCCACCTGCTCCGGAACGCGCGCCCGGCGGCGGCACCGGTCCGCCGGCCCGCATGATCGCCTCGATTCGCGGCACGCTCCGGGCGCGGGAGGCGGACACGCTCGTGATCGACACGGGCGGGGGCGTGGGCTATGCGGTCACGGTCCCGCTTGGCGTGCTGGAGCGGATGCCACCCAACGGCGAGCCGGTGACGCTGCAGACCGAGCTGGTGGTGCGCGAGGACGGCTGGGCGCTGTATGGTTTTGACAGCACCACCGAG